>NZ_DJTF01000028.1:6780-99451 GCF_002438125.1 Pseudomonas sp. UBA6315 | reverse complement strand
CTGGCTTGCCAGCGATTGGGCTGCAAGGCAGCCCCATTGCAATGCGATCAAACCATCGCCAAATGCTGCTTGCGCGTCGGCGCCGGGAATACGCGATCGATCGCCCGCAGGTCCTCGCTGCTCAACACCAGCTCTCCAGCCGCCGCATTGAGCCTCACATGTTCCGGTGCCACCGCCTTGGGAATGGCCACGACCCCGTCTTCGCGAGTCACCCAGGCCAGGCTGACCTGGGCCGGTGTCGCCCCATGGCGCTCGGCAATATCGGCCAACAGCGGGTGCTGCAACAGCCGCCCGGCCTGGGCCAGTGGGCAGTAGGCCATGGTCGGCAGGCCCCGCTGCCGGCTCCAGGGCAGCAGGTCGAATTCGATGCCACGCTGCACCGGGTTGTACAGCACCTGGTTGGTGGCGCAGTCAGGATTGTGCAGTTCGCGCAGGTCATCGACATCGAAGTTGGACACCCCCCAGCGGCGAATCTTGCCTTGCTCGCGCAAGCGCTCGAACGCCTCGACGGTCTCCTCCAGCGGGTACTGGCCGCGCCAGTGCAGCAGGTAGAGGTCGATCACGTCGGTGCCCAGGCGTTTCAGGCTGCGCTCGCAGGCCTCGGGCACGCCGCGCCGGCTGGCATTGTGCGGGTACACCTTGCTGACCAGAAACACCTGGTCACGGCGCCCGGCGATGGCCTGGCCGACCACCTCCTCGGCGCCGCCTTCGGCGTACATTTCGGCCGTGTCGATCAGGTTCATGCCCTGCTCGATACCTTGCTGCAGCGCAGCCACTTCAGCCGCCCGCTGGGCCGGGTCTTCGCCCATGTACCAGGTACCCTGGCCTATGGCCGGTACGTTGCAACCTGCCAGTTTCACGTAACGCATGTCACCTCCGGAGCGTGGGTGTGGGAAAGCAGCACTTCAAGCAGCGCTTGGGCTGCGGTGGAAAGCTTGTGGTCACTCAGGGCAATCACGCCGATGCGCCGCTCCACGGCAGGCTCGACCAGCGTCACGCAGCGCGCGCCCAGCTCCTGCATCTGGTTGATGCACAGCGCCGGCACCGCGCTGACGCCCAGGCCACTGGCGACCATGCGGCCAATGGTCGACAGCTGGTGGCTTTCGAACGCCACCGCCAGCTTGCCGTGCAACGCCGCAACGTTCTGCTCCAGCAGCAGCCGCACGGCCGACGGGCGTTGCAGGGCGATGAAATCTTCGGCCAGCAATTGTGTCCAGGCCACTTGCTGTTGCAAGGCCAACGGCGAGTCGGCAGGCACCACGGCAACGAAACGGTCCAGGTACAGCGGATGGAAGTCCAGGCCATCGCAATTGTCCGGCTCAAAGCCAATGCCCAGTTCGACGCGGCGATGGCGCACCAGTTCCAGCACCTGCTCGTTGATCACGTCGTGCACGGTGACGTTGACCTTGGGGTAGCGCTGGCGAAACACCTTGAGGCTGTGGGGCAGCAGGTTGCCGGCAAAGGCCGGAATGGCCGCCACCGATACCCGGCCCAGTTGCAGGGTGAAGCGCTGGCGCAGCATTTCTTCGGTGTCGTCCCAGTCTGCCAGCAGGCGCCGGGCCAGCGGCAGCAGCACTTCGCCCTCGGCGGTCAGGCTGACGCTGCGCGTGGTGCGGGCGAGCAGGGCGCCGCCGAGCTTGTCCTCCAGCGCCTTGATGGTCAGGCTCAAGGCCGGCTGGGAAACATGCAGGTGCTCGCCAGCCTGGGCAAAACTCTGGTACTTGGCGACGGCGACGAAGGCGCGCAGTTGCTTGACGTTCATGGCAGGCTCACGTTTATTTTGGAAACATTATCAATCGATGATGAAAACAAAATTAACAAATCAGTCGCCAGCGGTGAAGATGCAGGTACACGCTCACCGACAGCCTCGTCGGTTCAACAACTACAAAAGGCGGATCAACATGGCCGGACTGGACAAGCGCGTAGCAACCTATGAAGAGGCCCTCGACGGCCTGACCGACAACATGACGGTACTGGCGGGCGGCTTCGGCCTGTGCGGCATCCCGGAAAACCTCATCAACGAAATCCGCCGCCGTGGCGTCAAGGGCCTGACTGTGGTTTCCAACAACTGCGGCGTCGACGGCTTTGGCCTGGGCGTACTGCTCGAAGACCGGCAGATCCGCAAGATGATCGCCTCCTACGTGGGCGAAAACGCCGAGTTCGAGCGCCAGTTGCTCAGCGGCGAGCTGGAAGTGGAACTCACCCCCCAAGGCACCCTGGCCGAGAAGATGCGCGCCGGCGGCGCCGGCATCCCGGCCTTCTACACCGCCACCGGCTACGGCACCCCAGTGGCCGACGGCAAGGAAGTGCGCGAGTTCAAGGGCCGCAAGTACATCCTCGAAGAATCCATCACCGGCGACTTCGCCATCGTCAAGGGCTGGAAGGCCGACCACTACGGCAACGTGGTGTACCGCAACACCGCGCAAAACTTCAACCCGCTGGCCGCCACCGCCGGCAAGATCACCGTGGTCGAAGTGGAAGAGATCGTCGAGCCCGGCGTGCTGTTGCCCAGCGAAATCCATACCCCGGGCATCTACGTTGACCGGGTCATCGTCGGCAGCTTCGAAAAGCGCATCGAAAAGCGCACCGTCAAGGCCTGAGCGCCGTCCATCAGAACAACAAAGAGATCCTGACCATGGCACTGACCCGCGAACAGATGGCGCAACGCGTCGCCCGTGAACTGAAGGACGGCTACTACGTCAACCTGGGCATCGGTATCCCGACCCTGGTGGCCAACTACGTACCCGCCGACATGGATGTGATGCTGCAATCGGAAAACGGCCTGCTCGGCATGGGCGAGTTTCCGACCGAAAGCACCATAGATGCCGACATGATCAACGCCGGCAAACAGACCGTCACCGCCCGCCGCGGCGCCTCGATCTTCGACTCGGCACAATCCTTCGCCATGATCCGTGGCGGCCACGTCGACCTCACAGTGCTGGGCGCCTTCGAGGTGGACGTGCAGGGCAACATCGCCTCGTGGATGATCCCCGGCAAGCTGGTCAAGGGCATGGGCGGCGCCATGGACCTGGTGGCCGGTGCCGACAACATCATCGTCACCATGACCCACGCCTCCAAGGACGGCGAGTCCAAGCTGCTGCCCCAGTGCAGCCTGCCGCTGACCGGCGCCGGCTGCATCCGCAAGGTGCTGACCGACCTTGCGTACCTTGAGATCGAAAACGGCGCCTTCATCCTGCGCGAAACCGCGCCTGGGGTGAGCGTCGAGGAGATCATCGAGAAGACTGCCGGCAAGCTGATCGTGCCGGATGATGTGAAAGAAATGACCTTCTAAGCCATTTCTCTCCCAACCCTGTGGGAGCGGGCCTGCCCGCGAATGCCCTGGCGAAGTTGCCAGCGCATTCGCGGGCAAACCTGCTGCCATGGGGTTTTTGCGTTGTGTTCGTTATTCGATAAAACCAATAAAAGGAAAGTACCCGTGGCCGCTGAAATTCAAGACAGCCGCTCCGCCCGCTTTGCCCTGCGCTGCTCCAACTGGGCCGAACGCTGGTTCCCCGACTCCTGGGTCTTCGCAGCCCTGGCCGTGATGCTGGTGTGCATCGGCGCCCTGGCCATGGGCGCCAAGCCCACCGACACGGCCAAGGCCTTTGGCGATGGCTTCTGGAGCCTGATCCCGTTCACCATGCAGATGGCCTTCGTGGTCATTGGCGGTTACGTGGTGGCCAGCTCGCCACCGGCCGCACGGCTGATCGACCGCCTGGCGCGGCTGCCGAAAAACGGCCGCTCCGCCGTCTGCTGGGTGGCATTGATCTCGATGCTCGCTTCGCTGCTCAACTGGGGCCTGTCGCTGGTGTTCGGCGGGCTTTTGGTGCGGGCGCTGGCGCGCCGTACGGAGCTGAAGATGGACTACCGCGCCGCAGGCGCCGCCGCCTACCTGGGCCTGGGCGCCGTGTGGGCGCTGGGCCTGTCGTCGTCGGCGGCGCAGTTGCAGGCCAACCCGGCCAGCCTGCCGCCATCGATCCTGTCGATCACCGGGGTGATCCCGTTCACCGAAACCATCTTCCTCTGGCAGTCCGGGGTGATGCTGGCGGTGCTGGTCGTGGTGTCGCTGGTGATCGCCTATGCCACCGCGCCTGGCGCGGGTAGCGCGCGCAGCGCCGAAGACTGCGGCGTGGACCCAAGCTTCACGGCGCCGCCCGCGCCGCAACGCACCCGCCCGGGCGAATGGCTGGAATACAGCCCGATCCTGATCCTGCTGCTGGTGGCCCTGGCCGGCGGCTGGCTGTACCAGGAGTTCGCCACCAAGCCTGCGATCACCGCGATTTCCGGGCTCAACACCTACAACCTGCTGTTCATCATGCTCGGCGCCTTGCTCCACTGGCGCCCGCGCAGCTTCCTCGACGCCGTGGCCCGCGCCGTTCCGACCACCACCGGGGTGCTGATCCAGTTCCCGCTGTACGGCTCGATCGCGGCCATCCTCACCCAGGTCAAGGGGGTGGATGAGCAGACTCTGGCGCACCACATTTCGCTGTTCTTCACCCAGATCGCCACCCACGACACCTATGCGCTGCTGATGGGTGTGTATTCGGCGGTGCTGGGCTTCTTCATCCCTTCGGGCGGCGGCAAGTGGATCATCGAAGCCCCCTACGTGATGATGGTGGCCAATGACCTGCAGTACCACCTGGGCTGGGCGGTGCAGATCTACAACGCGGCAGAAGCGCTGCCGAACCTGATCAACCCGTTCTACATGCTGCCGTTGCTGGGGGTGCTGGGGCTCAAGGCGCGCGATTTGATTGGCTTCTCGTTCGTGCAGCTGCTGGTGCATATACCGCTGGTGCTGGTGCTGCTTTGGGCGCTGGGCACGACCTTGCAGTACGTGCCGCCGGTGATGCCTTGAATTAAATAGACTGGCAGCGAACCTGTGGGAGCCGGCTTGCCGGCGATGAGGCCTATGCAGCCGAAAAACGGCTTGGCCCTTATCGCCGGCAAGCCGGCTCCCACAGGTGCTGTGTCGATTACCGCTATTGCAGGGCGTTGAGCAACGCCGCCAGCTTCGCCCGGCCCTGCTCATCCAACCCGAACACCGGCCGACGCGGCTCGCCCACCGCTAGCCCGGTCAGTGCCAGCCCTGCCTTGATGGTCGCTGGCAGCCCGCCTTTGAGAATGAACTCGAGCAACGGCAACTGCCGGTAGAACAGCGCCCGGGCCTGCTCCAGCTCACCGGCCAGCACCGCCTGGTAGAGCTGCTGGTTGAGCGCCGGGATCAGGTTCGGCGCCGCCGTGCACCAGCCTTTGGCCCCGGCCACGAACGCCTCCAGCGCCAATGGGTTGCAGCCGTTGTAGAACGGCACCTGGCCTTCGCCGAGCAGCTGCAGCTTGTGCATGCGCTGGATGTCGCCGGTGCTCTCCTTGACCATGGTGACGTTGGCGACCTCCCGCACGATCCGCAGGATCAGCTCCACCGGCATGTCGGTGCCGCTGGTGGCGGGGTTGTTGTAGAGCATGATCGGCAGGTCGACGGCCTCGCCGATGGCCCGGTAGTGCTGGAGGATTTCTGCCTCGCTGAGCTTCCAGTAGGCCGCCGGCAGCACCATCAGCGCATCGGCGCCGTGGGCCTGGGCGAAGCGGGCGCGGCGCACGGCGCCGGCGGTGGTCAGGTCGGAGACGCTGACGATGGTGGGCACGCGCCGGGCCACCTGGGCCAGGCTGTACTCGGCCACCTGTTGCCATTCGCTGTCGCTCAGGTATGCGCCTTCGCCGGTGCTGCCCAGCGGCGCGATGGCCTGTACGCCGCCGTGCACAAGGCGCTCGATGGACTGGCCGAGGGCCGGCAGGTCGAGTTGTTCGCCGTCGGCGCTGAACGGGGTGATGGTGTAGCCGATGATGCCGTTGAATTCTGTGGTCATGATTGTGGGCTCCGCAAGCAAGGCATTCAGGGGTCAGTTCAGGCAGTCGGCGTGGGCGCGCAGGCTTTGCCGGGCAAAGTAGTTGAAAGCGGCCGCATGGCGCTTGGGCCGGTCGATCCAGTCGTGCGCCTCGCGGCCCAGCGCCGGGGCGATGGGTTTCACGGTGCCGGCGGCCATGGCCAGCAGTTGCAGGCGCGCGGCGCGCTCGATCAGCTGGGCGTAGACGCAGGCCTGTTCGATGCTGGTGCCGGTGGACAGCTGGCCGTGGTGCGAGAGCAGGATGGCGCGCTTGTCGCCCAGGGCGGCGCTGATGATTTCACCTTCTTCGTTGCCCACCGGCACGCCGGGCCAGGCTTGGAGGAAGGCGCAATCGTCGTAGAGCGGGCACAGGTCCATGTGCGACACCACCAGCGGCACTTCGAGCATGGACAGGGCGGCGACATGGGTGGGGTGGGTGTGGATGATGCAGTTCACGTCCGGGCGGGCGCGGTACACCCAGCTGTGGAAGCGGTTGGCCGGGTTGGGCATGCCCTGGCCTTCGAGTACTTCAAGGTCCTCGTTGACCAGCAGCAGGTTGCTGGCGCTGATTTCGTCGAAACCCAGGCCCAGTTGCTGGGTGTAGAAGGTGCCCGGCTGCGGGCCGCGGGCGCTGATCTGCCCGGCAAGGCCGGAATCGTGGCCGTGGTCGAAGAGAATTCGGCAGGTCAGGGCCAGCTTTTCCCGTACAGTCCACGTATTATCGGCAAGCGAGCCTTGCATCTGCGTCAGGGCTTTTTGCACCAGCTGGTCTTTGCTGTGTGTGAGGGTCTTGGCCATGGGGGTGTGTCCTCGGTGGCGTGATGGTGGATGTCGGTGCTTGCCCGCCTCGATACTTTGGTCGGTGGAGGGGCGGTCAATCACATGACACAAATTATCCTATATGACACAAAGTGTCATGAGCAAGTGCGTTCGTTTGGGAAAACCGCTGCACATGTCTATCCGATTGAAATTGCTGAGAAAAAAACTAGGGATCACGCTTGAGGTGCTGGCCGACAAGGCGGGCATGACCAAGAGCTACCTGTCCAAGGTCGAACGGGGTTTGAACACGCCGTCGATTGCCGCTGCGCTGAAGCTGGCGCGGGCGCTGAACGTCAATGTCGAGGAGCTGTTCGCCGAAGAGCAGGCCGGGCAGGGCCGCTACAGCCTGGTGCGCCAGGGCGAGCGCCAGGCGCTGGTGGGCGACGGCCAGGGGCCGGGGTATGCGGCGCTGACCAGCCAGGTCGGCCAGCGCAGCCTGTTGCCGTTTCTGATCCAGCCGCCAACCGAGTTCAGCGACCCGACCTTCAAGGAGCACCAGGGCGAAGAGTTTCTGTTCGTGCACGAGGGGCAGGTGGAGGTGGACTTCATGAACGAGCGGGTGTTGCTGGCGCAAGGCGATGCGCTGCATTTCAATGCCCAGACCCCGCACCGCCTGCGTTCGGTCGGCCCGCGCCCGGCGCAGTTGCTGGTGGTGGTGCACGACAGCGGCGAGTGAGGGCTGTGCGATGATCGAGGTGTCGCGGTTCTGGCGCGATCCGGCGTTGCCCTTTGTCGAGGCCCGGCGCGTGGGGGATGGGCGCAAGGTGTGCTATGCGGCCCATTCCCATGAAAGCTTTTCCATCGGCGTGATCACCGGCGGGCGTAGCACCTACTTGAGTGCCGGCAGCCAGCGCGAGGTGAGCGCCGGCACCACGGTATTGATGAACCCGGGCGTGGTGCACACCTGCAACCCGATTGCCGGGCAGGGCTGGTCGTACCTGATGCTGTTTGTCGATATGCCGTGGTTGCGGGCGCAAGGCTTCGCGCTGCCGGCCCAGGCCTGCAGCACCTCGCCCGCGTTGTACCAGCGGCTGCTGCATCTGTTTGCCGATTTGTTCGATGGCGAGAACGACGACCGGGAAGCGCGGTTGGCGTGCTTTTTCGATGACCTGCCCGGTTATCTGCAGGCCGTGGCGCAAGAGCAGCGCGATGCACACCCGCGCCTGGACACTGCGGCAGCGTTCATTCGGGCACACCGCCTGGACCCGTTGAGCCTGGCGGATATCTGTGCGGCCAGCGGGCTGTCCCGGTCCTATCTGATTCGCGCCTTTGCCCAGCGCTTTGGCCTGACGCCCCATGGTTACCTGCTGGACCAGCGCGTGCAGCATGCGCGGGCGCAATTGCGCAGGGGCAGGGCGATTGCCGAGGTGGCGCTGGAGGCGGGGTTTGCCGACCAGGCGCACCTGCAGCGGGCGTTCAAGCAGCATCTGGCGGCGACGCCTGGGCATTATCGCGATGCCGAGCATTGAGGTTTGTCCGTCATGGCCCTTTCGCGGGGCAAGCCCGCTCCCACAGTGTGGACTGCGCCACCAATCCACCCCTTGGGGCAGTCCAGTGTGCCTGTGGGAGCGGGCTTGCCCGCGAAAGAGCCGGCAAAGCCAGCATCAATAGACCAGATACCCCGCACTGCCCACTAGCAACACCGCCAGACTACGGTTGAGCAGCCGCAAGTAGCGCGCCTCGTTCAAGCAATGGCGAATCACACTCCCGGCCCACGCCCAGCAGGCCACCGAGACGAAACAGATCGGCCCGTAGATCCAGGTGAACAACCACAGCAACTGTTGCTCGCCCCCGGTATAGGCCCCGACACCCGCCACCGCCGCCAGCCAGGCCTTGGGGTTCAGCCACTGCATCGCCGCGCCTTGCCAGGCCGAAGGTGGATGCTGGCGCTGCTCGCCCGTCAACTGGCCGTTATCGCAAGCCAGCCTCCAGGCCATGTACAACAAGAACGCCACGCCGCCCCAGCGCAGCACCTCGCCCAGCAACGGCCAACGCAGCAGCAGCTCGTGCAGCCCCAGCCCCACCAGCACCAGCAGCAGGCAGAACCCCAGCGTGGCACCGGCCACATGCCCCAGGCTGGCGCGCAGCCCGTGGCGCGCCCCGCTGCCCAGGGCTACGATATTGACCGGGCCGGGCGATATGGACGCGGCCAAGGCGAAGGCGGCCATGGAAAGGGACAGGCTCATCGGTTGACTCCGTGCAGGGGATGGATGGCCGTCATCCTGCCGCGCGGGCTGCCAGGAGTATTGAAGAAAAGTCCCCCAATGACCTGTTACAGGTTTTGTAATAGTTTTGCGCTGTCAGAAAAACCTGCTGTGCTTGTAGCATCGACGTCCCTAATTGCTATCAAGGTCCCCATGAGCACCTTCGCGGAGCCCCCCAGTTCCTGGCCGTCCCGGCCATCCTTCCTTCGTCCCCGTGACGCTTCCTTCGTGAGTACCCGCTAATGGAATGGCTAGCCGACCCCACGGCCTGGCTAGGCCTGTTGACGCTTATCGTCCTCGAGCTGGTGCTGGGTATCGACAACCTGGTGTTCATCGCCATCCTGGCCGACAAGCTGCCGCCGCATCAGCGCGACCGCGCGCGGGTGATCGGCCTGAGCCTGGCATTGATCATGCGCCTGGGTCTGCTGGCGAGCATCTCGTGGATGGTCACCCTGACCGCGCCGCTGTTCGAGGTGTTCGGCAAGAGTTTCTCTGGCCGCGACCTGATCATGCTGTTCGGTGGTGTGTTCCTGCTGTTCAAGGCCACCATGGAGCTGCACGAACGCCTCGAAGGCCACGTCACGCAGAACAGCGGCGGCTTGCGCCATGCCGCGTTCTGGCCGATCGTCGCGCAGATCGTGGTGCTGGACGCGGTGTTCTCGCTCGATGCGGTGATTACCGCGGTGGGCATGGTCGAGCACCTGTCGGTGATGATGATCGCGGTGATCTTCTCGATCGGCATCATGATCGTCGCCAGCAAGCCGCTGACCCGCTTCGTCAACGCCCACCCGACAGTCATCATGCTGTGCCTGGGCTTCCTGATGATGATCGGTTTCAGCCTGACCGCCGAAGGCCTGGGCTTCCACATCCCGAAAGGCTACCTGTACGCGGCGATCGGCTTCTCGATCCTCATCGAGCTGTTCAACCAGCTGGCCCGTGCCCGCCGCAAGCGCAGCCTGCAGCAGCACCGGCCGCTGCGTGAGCGCACCGCCCATGCCGTGCTGCGCCTGCTGGGCGGGCGGCGGGTGGAAGCCGACGAGGTGGGTGAGGAAATTGCCGACCTGGTGGAGGGGGGCGAAGAGCAGGTGCTGTTCGACCGCCGCGAGCGGGTGATGATCAGCGGCGTGCTGAACCTCGCCGAGCGGCCGATCCGTACCGTCATGACTGCCCGTGCCGAGGTCGATGTGCTCGACCTGGCGCAGCCGGCGGCGGCGATCACCGAGGCGCTGGCCCATTCGCCTTACTCGCGCCTGCCGCTGATTCGCGAGGGCCGCATCGATGAGCCGCTGGGCTTCGTGCACAAGAAGGAGTTGCTCAAGGAGTACCTGTCGGGCAATGCCCCTGACCTTGAACGCATGGCCCGCGCGCCGTTGAACCTGCTGGAGAGCTTCAGCATCCTCAACGCCCTGGAGCAGATGCGCAGCCAGTCGACGCACATTGCCTTCGTGGTCAACGAGTTCGGTGACTTCACCGGCCTGCTGACCATGACCGACATCCTCGAGTCGATCGCCGGTGAGCTGCCCGACGCTAGCGAAGTGGAAGGCCCGGAGATTGTCGAGGAGGGTGGCAGCTTTGTCGTCAGCGGCGCCCTGAACCTCAGCCAGGTCCAGGCCCGTACCGGTTTCGTCGCCCGCGCCACCGAGGACTACCAGACCCTCGCGGGCCTGGTGATGAGCCTGCTCGACCGGCTGCCGGTGGTCGGCGACCACCTGGCCTGGAACGGCTGGAGCATGACCGTGGTGGCGGTGGAGGAGCGCCGGGTGCGCCAGGTGCGCCTTACACCGAACGCCGGCGCTGACGCATCAGGTGCTTGAAGCCTTCGGCCACCAGTACCAGCACCGCGGCCCAGATCGGCAGGTAGGTCAGCCACTGATCCGGGCCGATGGTCTCGCCCAGCAGCAGCGCCACGCCGACCAGCAGCACCGGTTCGACGTAGCTGAGCAGGCCGAACAGGCTGAACGGCAACATGCGGCTGGCCAGCACGTAGGCGATCAGGGCCGATGCACTGATCGCCCCAAGCAGCGGGATCAGGCCGTACAGGCCGGGGTGTGCCAGCAGGTCGGCGCTGCTCAGCGGGCCCTGGCTGACGAAGTACAGGGCCCAAGGCAGTAGCAGGCACATGTCGCACCACAGCCCGCCCAGGTGGTCGGTGCGGCAACGCCGCCGCAGCACGAAGTAGATCGGGTAGCCGATCGTCACCAACAGGGTTTCCCAGGCGAAGCTGCCGTTCTGGTACAGCTCATGCCCCACACCCAGCGCAGCGCAGCTCACCGCCACTTTCTGCAGGCGCGACAGGCGCTCGCCGTACACCATCCGGCCGGTGAGCACCATCGCCAGCGGCAGCAGGAAGTAACCCATCGACACTTCCAGGCTGCGCCCATGCAGCGGCGCCCAGAGAAACAGCCACAGCTGCACACCCATCAACCACGAGGTGCCGACCATGCCCAGCAGCAGGACGGGCGTGCGGCGCACGCGGGCGAGCAGCTCGCCGACGCGTTTGAAGTCCTTACTCACCAGCATGAACAGGGTCAGGCAAGGCAGGGTCAGCAAGGTGCGCCAGCCGAAGATTTCTTCGCCATCGAGCGGTGACAGCAGGGAGGTATAGAAGTACATCACGGCGAACAGGCAGGACGCCGTGACCGAACAGAAAATGCCTTTTGACACGAATGCCTCGGATAGGGGGAGTGAGCGGGTGGATCAGCCGCGCATGATCTCAGGGGGCGCGCCCTGCGGCAACCGCGCGGCGCCCGGCTGGCTGGCCAGCGCCTGGAGAAACTCGGCCGCCGGCATGGGCCGACCGAACAGGTAGCCTTGCTGGAAGTCGACGCCATGGCGGGCCAGGTAGTCACGCTGGACTTCGCTTTCCACGCCTTCGGCCACCAGGCCCAGGTGCAGCTTGCCCGACAGCTCGATGATGCTGTCCAGAATGTGCTGCGACAGCGCATCGCCACCGATCATGGCCACGAAGCTCTGGTCGATCTTCAGGTAGTCGACCTGGAACTGGCGCAGGTAATTGAGGCTCGACTGGCCGGTGCCGAAGTCGTCCAGGGCGATCATCACGCCCATCTCATGCAGTTTCTCGAACAACTCCAGGGTGATCGGCGTGGCCTCGATCAGCTTGCGTTCGGTCAGCTCCAGGGTCAGCACCACCCGCCCCGGCGGGAAGTGCTGCAGGAAGGTGCGGCAATCGTCGAGCAGGTTCAGGTCGCGGCAATGGTCGGCGGTGATGTTGATGGCGATGTGAAAGCCATCCTCCATCAGCGCGGCGTAAGGGGCGAGGCTGTGTGCGGTGTGCAGCATCAGCGCCCGGGTCATCTCGACGATCTGGCCGCTGTGCTCGGCATAGGGAATGAACAGATCCGGGCGAACCAGGCCTTCGTGGGGGTGGTTCCAGCGCATCAATACCTCGGCGCCGGCCCAGCGGTAGTCGTCCTTGCGCACCACGGGCTGGAAGTACGGCAGAAACTCGTCGGCTTCAAGGGCCCGGCGCAGTTCGGCGCGCGGCGAGTTGGCGCGGCGGATCTGCCAGCGGCAGGCGGTGCCGGCCACCGCACCCAGTAGCAGCAGCAGGCTCAGCAGCGCCGGGTAGTGGCTGCGCAGTAGCTCGCCGGGGGTCGCGGCGCTGTAGCCGCCGTGAACGCTGAACGGGTAGCGGGTGGAGCTTTGCGTCACCTCGGCGACCGGCGCGGTGGGCAACGGGCCCTGGTGCACCACGCCGTCCTGGCCCATCCAGTCATCGCCCACCCGCAGCTGCAACTGCTGGTCGGGGCCGATCAGGCGCAGTGCGGTCACCAGGTGCTCGCCATCGACGGTCGCGATGGCGCCACGTTCGCCTTCACTGGCGCGATACACCAGCAAAGCGTGGCCTGGGGTGACCGAGTTGCCGTCCATCAGCCACAACCTGCCGTCGGTGTAGTCGCGGGCGTCGACCGGCTCGTCGAACTCGCCGAACAGCGATGTGCAATAGAGGTTGTTGTGCTGGAACAGGTTGGTCGAGCGCACGTAGGCGTTGCGGGTGACCTGGCCACGCAGCGACAGCTGGGTCTGCTCGCAGGGGCTGCCGGCCAGTGGCAGCAGGGCCTGGGCGGTGCTGGAGAGGGTATCGAGGATGTGCTCGACCTGTTCCACCACCTGGCGCGTGGTGGCCTGGCTGTTGGCCTCGAGCTCGCGCTCCACCTGCCAGTGCATCACGATCAGGCCGAACGCCAGCGGCAATGCGCCGACCACCCAGGGGAGGAGGGTGCGCCAACTCCACCGGGCAGGGCGTTTTACGGTAAGGGGCATGCTGGCCTAATCTTCATGAAAGGTAACGTGCTGAGGATAGCCGTTTGTCGGTGAAGGTGGCGAACAAATGCGCGACAAAGGAATTTACGCACTGTAGAATCGATTTACGAATACAACAATAAGGTCCTTCCCTGTTGGAGGATCGATCCCGCCGAGAATGGGTCCCTATGACGAATCCTGGGTTCAAGCTGACCATTGGTGACTTCCTCGCCCGCAGCGTGCGCGGTATCCCGTGCTCACCGCCATCGCCGTTCCACATCCCACGCAATCAATAATCTTTAGCTGCAGATGAGGACACGAACATGGCTGATATCTTTGAAAATCCAATGGGCCTGATGGGCTTCGAATTCATCGAACTGGCGTCGCCTGCGCCGGGCGTTCTGGAGCCGGTGTTCCAGATACTCGGTTTCACCAAGGTGGCCACCCACCGCTCCAAGGATGTGCACCTGTACCGTCAGGGTGGCATCAACCTGATCCTCAACAACGAACCCAAGAGCATCGCCTCGTACTTCGCCGCCGAGCATGGCCCGTCGGTGTGTGGCATGGCGTTCCGTGTGCGCAACGCCCATGAAGCCTATGCCCGTGCCCTGGAGCTCGGTGCCCAGCCGGTGGAAATCGAAACCGGCCCGATGGAGCTGCGCCTGCCGGCCATCAAAGGCATCGGTGGTGCCCCCCTGTACTTGATCGACCGCTTCGAAGAGGGCAGCTCGATCTACGACATCGATTTCAACTTCATCGAAGGCGTCGACCGCAACCCGGTGGGTGCTGGCCTGAAAATCATCGACCACCTGACCCACAACGTCTACCGCGGGCGCATGGCGTACTGGGCCGGGTTCTACGAAAAGCTGTTCAACTTCCGCGAAATCCGTTACTTCGACATCAAGGGCGAATACACCGGCCTGACCTCCAAGGCCATGACCGCGCCGGACGGGATGATCCGCATTCCGCTGAACGAAGAGTCGTCCAAGGGCGCGGGGCAGATCGAAGAGTTCCTCATGCAGTTCAACGGTGAAGGCATCCAGCACGTGGCCTTCCTCACAGACGACCTGCTCAAGACCTGGGATGCGCTCAAAGGCTACGGCATGCGCTTCATGACTGCGCCGCCGCAGACTTACTACGAGATGCTCGAAGAGCGCCTGCCAGGGCACGGTGAGCCGGTCGACCAGCTGCAGGCCCGCGGCATTCTGCTGGATGGGGCTTCCGAGGCCGGCGACAAGCGCCTGCTGCTGCAGATCTTCTCGGAAACCCTGCTGGGGCCGGTGTTCTTCGAGTTCATCCAGCGCAAGGGTGACGATGGCTTTGGTGAGGGCAACTTCAAAGCCCTGTTCGAGTCCATCGAGCGCGATCAGGTGCGCCGTGGCGTGCTGAACGCCGAGTAAGGTTCGAGCAAGGTTGCAGCAACGCCGTCAACGCGAGTTGGCGGCGTTTTCATTGCGCGGGCCGCGCCTGAACAAGGCCCAATAGATCACTGAGCCGGTGACCACGCCGATCAACACCAGTGAAGGCAGCACCATGAGCATCGACTGGCGAGCTTCATTGGCGGAAAAACCCTCTGCATAGCCAGCCTCGACGGTGTAGCCATACTTTTCCGACATCCCCCTGTGAAAGTATTCGGCTTGCGAAGGCCGTGACAGGTCGCGTGAATCCCCGTCAGCCCAGATATAGCCATCACCAAATTGCAGCAGCAAGGTCAGCCCATCCTGGAACGCTCGAAGTTCATTGCGCAGCTGATCGGCATAGGCGGTTGCGATGGCGCTGAATGCCTCGTGCTCGACCTGGTGCACCAACAAGGCGCCTTCTGGCGCCAGGGTGGAGATGAACGCCAGTTGCACCGGCATCGACGGGCCTGCCTGGCTCAGTTGCGCATCGGCAAAACCCGCCATCGAGCTGCAGTAGGCCTCGCCGCCCTCGGCCAGCGTGAGCGAACGCAAGTACTGGGTTTCGGTGGCCAGCTTGGTCAGGCTGACTTTGGCTTCTGCACAGGGCTTGCCTGCCAGGGCCAGGGCGTTGTTGGCAATGGCATGCAACCTGTCCAGCGACAGGTCGACGGAATAGATCGCTTCCTGCACGGATACGCGGGCGTTCTCCTCGAGTTTGCGGTCCTGCTGGTAGACCATCACCGCCAGCCCCGAGGCGACAGGTATCAAGCTGATAGACAAGATCAACAGCAGCTCCAGCATGGAGCGACCGATCGTGGTGGTTCTTGACATAGGCCAGCGGCCCTCCGCTTCGACGCCGCCCGTGGTGGGCAGTTGAGGAAGAAGAGCCTAGGAAAACCGTAGTAGGCCTACTGTAAGTTGCGGCTGTATCTGGCAAGGGAAGCACGGCATCGTCGTGTAAGACGCATCATCGCTTGAGCTGCTCCAGCACCTTTTCTGCCAGCAACGCCGTGGACTTTGGGTTTTGCCCCGTGATCAAACGCCCGTCGGTGACCACGAAAGGCGCCCAAGGGTCATCATGCTTGCTGTAGGCACCGCCGCGGGCTCCCAGCTCGTTTTCGGTCAGAAACGGCACCACCTTGTCCAGTTCGGCGAGTTTCTCCTCGGTGTTGGAAAACCCAGTGACTTGCCGGTCCTTGAGCAACAGCGTGTTGTCGCTGAGCTTGATGTTCAGAAGCCCCACCACGCCGTGGCACACCGCCGCGACGATGCCGTTCTTTTCGTAGACCTTGCGCGCCAGATCCTGCAACGCCTGGTTGTCCGGGAAGTCGTACATCACCCCGTGCCCGCCGGTGTAATAGATGACCTCGTAATCCTCGGCCTTGACCTTGCCTGGCGACAGCGAAGCGCCCAGGCGGCTCATGAAGCGCTTGTCGTCGTACCACTGCCAATCGAGTTCCGGCGCCATCTGCAGGCTGTGCGGGTCAACCGGTACATAGCCGCCTTCAGGGCTCACATAATCAACGCTGTAGCCGGCCTTTTGCACCACATCGACGAAGTGCACGGCCTCACCGAGCCACAGCCCGGTGGCCCGGTTCAGGCCTGGGTACTTGGCAGTGTTGGTCAGCACCACGAGAATTTTCTTGCTCATCACCACCCTCCGGTCTGTAGTCATACGGGAAGACGCGCCATGACGCGGGAAAACCTAATGAGCATAGCTTGCGGTTTCGACCCCGCACGCCGGCAGTGGCGCTGTGCTACCTTTTGATGCGCAGATCGCTTGTTTATCTTCAGCCAAGGTGGAATCAGGACATTGGTCGCTAAAGGCAGTGAGCGCAACGCTTCGGCGTCAGGCATTCAATTACCTCCGGTGGCGCACTCGGCCCTCGGCATGGACGCGTCGATCGCAGCGCAGGATTGGGGGCAAACCGCCCTGGGCCCCTTGCCACGCTGGCAGGCGCCGTTGCGCCTGGCGGTCGATGCGATGCTCATGTCGCCGTTTCCCAGCGCCGTGGTTTGGGGCCCCGACCTCACGGTGATCCACAACACAGCCTATCTGAGGTTGCTGCATGGCCCGGGCCATGCGTTGGGCAAGGGGTTCGACGCGTTGTGGAGCAGCAACTGGAATGACGTCGGGCCATGGGTATTCAAAGCCCTGCAAGGCCAGGGCAGCTTCGTCGAGGACCAGCCGCTGTGGGTCACCTGCGCCAACACCGGCGCCCAGGCGCTGTACGCCTTCAGTTACACGCCCATCTGCGACGACCACCGAGAAGTGGCGGGGTTCCTGCACACCGTCATCGAGACTACCGCCAGCGTCGAGGCGCTGGGCAAGTGGCGCGAGCAGGCGCAGGCCTTCGAAGAGCAGATCCAGCGCTACCTGGTGGACCGCGAGTCCATGTGGCAGCTGTCGCGCGACGCCATGATCAGCGTTACCCGCGACCTGCGCCTGCAGGCGGCCAACCCCGCCTGGCTGCGCATACTTGGCTGGACCCAGGCCGAGGTGCACGACATCCCGATCCTGCAGCTCGTGCACCCGGCAGACCGCGCCGAAGTGGAAGTGGCGGTGATCGACTTCGTGCGCGACCAGGGCGCCGAGCAGCTGGAAACCCGCCTGCGTCATCGGGATGGGCATTACCGCTCGTTCCGCTGGACGGCCAAGTTCGATGGCACGATGCTCACCGCCGTGGGGCGCGACATCACCGATGACCGCGAAGAGGCGATGCGCCAGTCCCAGGCGTTGCTGCGCGGCAACCAGCAACTGGAGGTGGTGAGCCACATGGCCGGCGGCATGGCCCACGAGATGAACAACCTGTTGTCGGGGATCGGCGGCAGCCTTGAAATGCTGCAGCGGCGCTTGAGCCAGGGGCGCCTGGAGCGGATCGACACCTACGTGGAGCTGGCGCGCGATTCGGTCCAGCGCGCCATGACCCTCACCCACCGCCTGCTGGCGTTTTCCCGCCACCAGCCGCTTTCGCCGAAACCGCTGGATATCAACCGCCAGCTATCCGCCATGGAGCCTTTGCTGCACCAGGTGCTGGGCGCGGAAATGCGCTTGCAGTGGCAACTGGAGGTCGAACCCTGGCCGGTGTGCCTGGACATCACGCAACTGGAAAGCACCCTGGTCAACCTGTGTGCCAACGCCCGCGAAGCCTGCCTTGAGCGCGGCAATGTGACGGTGCGTACCACCAACATGCGCCTGGCCACCGCCTTCCCGGACCCGGCCGGCCTGGCGCCGGGCGACTATGTCGCCGTGCATGTCTGCGACGACGGGCATGGCATGAGCGCCCAGGACGTGGCCAGGGCGTTCGATCCGTTTTTCACCAGCAAGCCGGTGGGGCGTGGGGCAGGGCTGGGGTTGCCGATGGTGCACGGCTTCGTTGGCCAGTCCGGGGGCTACATCTGGATCGAATCCGCGCTGGATGCCGGCACCACCGTTTCCATGCTGTTTCCGCGCTGCAGCCAGAGCATTCCCCAAGAGCCTCCCCAGCGCGTGCCGTCGGCGCGGCTGGCCGAGGGGCAGCGCCTGCTGCTGGTGGACGATGAGAACAACCTGCGCATGCTGATGCGCGAATACCTGCGTGAACGCGGGTTCGAGGTCTGTGATGTGACCGATGCCAATTCGGCACTGGAGCGGTTCCGCCACGCGGGGCCCTTCGACCTGGTCATCACCGATATCGGCCTGCCCGGTGGCTTCAGTGGCCGCCAGGTGGCCCGGGCGATGCGCATGATCAACCCGGAGCAGAAGATCCTGTTCATCACCGGCTACACCCAGACCACGCTGGAGCCCCAGCTGCTCGATGCGCCCGGCACGGCGTTGTTGCTCAAGCCTTTCCCGCTGGAGGAGCTGGCGGATCAGGCGCTGCTCATGCTTACCGAGTGATGCGGCTCAACGGCGGCCGAGCATCTGCGCCACCTGCAGCTGCAACTGCCTGAGTTCGAACGGTTTGCAGATCAGCTGCATGCCTGGGGCGAGAAACCCTTCACGGGCCGTGGCCGTTTCGGCGTAGCCGGTGATGAACAGCACCGGCAAGCGTGGCCGCAAGGTGCGGGCGATTTCAGCCAGTTGCCGACCGTTCATGCCCGGCAAGCCCACGTCGCTGACCAGCAGGTCGATCGTTTCGCTGGAGCGCAGTACCTGCAGCGCTTCGCTGGCATTGCAGGCGCTGTGGCAAGGGAAACCGTCCTCCTGCAGGGTCTGGCAGAGCAACTGGCGCACGTGGGGGTCGTCTTCGACCAACAGCACGTTGCGCCCCTTGGTCTGCGTTGTCGGTGCAGGCGGGGCTTTTTCGACCGGCGTCCGGCCATGATGGCGCGGCATGAACAGATCGACCCGGGTACCTTGGCCGATCTGGCTGTGCAGCATCACATGGCCATGGGACTGCTTGCTGAAGCCATACACCATCGACAGGCCCAGGCCGATGCCCTGGCCAACCGGCTTGGTGCTGAAAAACGGCTCGAAGGCCCGCTCCAGCGTGCTTTGCGACATGCCCTGGCCTTCGTCGATGATGCTCAGGCAAGCGTAATCGCCGCTGGCCAGGCCGCTGCCGGGCAACTGCTGCGCGGTGATGTGGCGGTTGCGCGCCTCGATGCGCAGCACGCCACCACTGGGCATGGCTTCACAGGCGTTCTGCAGCAGGTTGTCGATGGCCTCCTGCAATTGCACCTGGTCGGCCTGCACCGGCCAGAGATCGCGCGCCAGCTTCAATTGCAGGGTTGCCTTGCCCGCCAGCACCGCCTCCAGGTGCGGCGTCTGCAGCAGTTCGGGCAGTTCGATGCATTGGCTGTTCAGCGACTGGCGGGCAGAAAACGCCAGCAGCCGGTGGGTGAGCCGGGCGGCGCGTGACACCGCCTGCTGGCCCATGCCCAGCACACTCTCCAGGCCCTCGCTGCGCCCCTGTTTCAAGCGCCGGTCGATCAGCTCGAAACTGCCGCCAATGCTGGTGAGCAGGTTGTTGAAATCGTGCGCCACGCCGCCTGCCAACTGGCCGATTGCATCCATCTTGCGCGCCTGGTGCCGGGCCTGGGTTTCGCGTTGCTCGGTATCGTCGTGCTGGTCCAGGCGCTGCTGCAGGTCAGCCAGCTGGTCGCGTGCCAGGTACTGGCGCCGGCGCATGCGCAGGGCGGTCTGGGCCAGTTGCAGCAGTTGCGCTTCGGCGAAGGGCATGACCAGCAAGGTGAGGTTGCCCAGCGGGTGGTTGGCGGGCGTGGTAGCAGTGGTGGCGGTGGCGGTGAGCATCACGATCGGCAGGTCCGACCATTTGGGCTGCTGCTCGATGAACCGCTGCAGCAGCGCGCCGGGGCCGTCGTCCAGCGTGTTTTCCGCGATGATTGCCAGCCCCGCGCCCTCAGCCAGGCAGCTCTGCAGGTTGGCCATGTCATGTGCGCACTGGCTCTGCACGCCGGCGGCCGCCAGCAGCCGCGAAGTATCCGTGGCGAGCTGCGTGGGCGCCAGGATCACGGCACGTTCGTCCAGTGACACAGAACTGGCCAATGCATATCTCCTTTGACTAATGGGCAGGGCCGATCCGGGTCATGCCACCAGGTGTCCGATACCCACTGGACCACAGCCCCTTGCCAAGGGTTCAACGCAAACTACAGGCCCTGTTGCAGGAACGGATCATCCGGGTTCAAACGCTCCAGTTCCGCCAGCAGCACCTGGACGTTCTGCAGCTGCCCGGTCTCCTTCCAGTACTGGATCAGCAGCACCCGCGCCGCGCGGTTGGCCGGTTGCCGGCTGAGCAGGGTTTCCAGCTGCTTTTGCGCCGCATCGGTTTGCTCCAGGTCGTGCAGGGTCACCGCCAGGGTGTAGCGGTAATCGGCGTTGTCCGGCTCCAGCTCGACCGCCCGCGACAGCGCCAGCAGGGCGTACTCGCGCTGGTCGTGGCGGATCAGCCAGAGGCCCAGCTGGTTTTGCAGAAACGCCGAATCGGGGCGCAAGGCCAGGGCTTTGGCGAGGATCTGCCGGGATTGGTCGTGCTGGCCCTGGCGCTCGAGCAGGCGCACCTGGGTCGCCAGCGCGTCGGGGCTGTCCGGTGCCAGCGCCAGGGCACGCTGCAGGGCCGTGGCGGCTTGGGTGTAGTCGTTCTCGTGCAGGTACAGGCGCGCCAGGTGCACCTGCGCCTCGGCATCGTCGGGCTGCTGCTCGAGCGCCTGCTGATATTGCTCGAGCGCCGCCTGCAACGGGCCGAAGTACAGGCCGATGGCGTCGGGGTCCAGGCCCAGCAGGGCATCGACCGCAGCAAAACGCACGCTTTGTTCGTCATCGTCCAGCAGCGGCCCCAGCACCAGGCTGCGCTGCGGCGCCGGGACCAGGCGCTGGATGCTGGCAATGGCCGCGCGGCGCACCAGCGGCTCGTCGTCTTCCAGCCCGGCACGGGCCAGCTTCAGCGCTTGCGGGGAAGGGTAGTCGGGAAGTTCGGCGAACAGCGCAGCGCGGCGGATCGGCGCCAGGTCGTCGCGTTGCAACTGCTGGTACAGCACCCGCGCAGCGCCCGGCTGGCCTTCGTGGGCCATGCGCAGGGCCTTGCCATAGCTGTGCGGCGGCAGCGTCTGGGGGGCCGGTGGCGTGTCCCGGCGCAGGTAGCCGATGGTGCCCGATACCAGGATCAGCAGCAGCAAGGCGATCAGGTAGCGGTGACGTCTGGGCATCGTGCGGTCCATGGCGGTGGGAAGGGAGAGCTTGGGGCAGAATGCCGTGGGCTGCAAGCACCGTTGGCGTGTCTGCACCGGCCTTGTCGCCGGCGCGGCCACCATAAAAAAAGCCCCGCGGGCCAAGGCCTGCGGGGCAAAGGGTTGGGAGAGACCAACCAAAGGAGTCGTTGCTAATTCAAGTCTCAGCGCACGCTGGCAACCGTCTCGGGCTGCCAGCCGCCACCCAGTGCCTTGTAGATCGACACGATGCCGCGATACAGCTCCACTTCACCCACCGCCTGGGCGTCTTCGGCGCTCAGGCGTTCGCGTTCGGCATCGAGCAGCACCAGGTAGTCCACCGTGCCTTCGCGGTAGCGCACCGAGGCCAGCTCCGCGGCCTTGCGGCTGGCGTCGCTCTGGCGCATCAGCGACAACAGCCGCTGCTGGGTCTTGTCGTAGTCGCTGAAGGCGTTGGCCGATTCTTCCAGGGCCAGCAGCACCTGCTGTTCATAGTTGGCCAGTGCCCCTTCGGCATCCGCCTTGGCGCCGCGCAGGCGGGCGCGCACGCTGCCCAAGTCGAAGGCTGCCCAGGTGATGCTCGGGCCGAGGGCCCAGGCATTGGCGGCCGAGGAGCCGATCTGCGAGCCGCGTGCGGCGGTAAAGCCGAGGAAGCCGCTGAGGCTCACCCGCGGGAACAGGTCGGCGGTGGCCACGCCAACGTTGGCGGTGGCCGCTGCCAGCTGGCGCTCGGCGCTGCGGATGTCCGGGCGGCGGCGCAGCAGCTCGCCGGGGTCGCCCACCGGCAGGGCCTTGGCAATTGCCGGCAGGGCCTTGGGCGAAAGGTCCACGCTCAGCGCGTCCGGGCGCTGGCCGAGCAGGGTGGCGATGCGATGGCGCGCCCGCGCCTGTTCGGCCTGCAGCTGCGGCACGGTGGCTTCGACCCCGGCCAGGCGCGCATCGGCGCGCACCACGTCGAGTTCGTTGCCGACCCCGGCATCGCGCAGGGTCACGGTGATGGTGCGCGACTCTTGCTGGGTCTTGAGGTTGGCCACGGCGATCTTCTCGCGCAACTGCGCCCCGCGCAGCTGGCCGTAGGCATCCACCAGCTCGGCGATCAGGCTCACCTGCAACTGCTGAAGGTCGGCCTGGGCCGCCGCCGCCTGGGCATCGCTGGCTTCGATCTGGCGCTGGATGCGGCCGAACAGGTCGAGCTCCCAGGCCATGTCCAGGCCCAGGTCGTAGCGCTCGCTGTTGACCCGCTGGTCGGTCTGGCCCGGGACCTGGCCCTTGCCGATTTCGCTGCTGGCGCGGCTGGTGACCACCGGCAACTGGTCGTTGGCGGCGTCATCGCGGATCGCCCGCGCCGACTTGAGCCGGGCAAAGGCCACGCGCAGGTCGCGGTTGCCCTCCAGCGATGCCTGCACCAGCTGGTTCAGTACCGGGTCGTCGAACTGCTTCCACCACACGCTCTCGAAGCGGCTGCGGTCGAAGGCCTTGGCCTGCAGCGCGGTGTCCACCTGGGCAGGCTCGGTGGCTGGCGCCTGGTAGTCAGGGCCCACCGCACAGGCCGCCAAGGCCAGGGCCAGCAGGCTCGGGGTCAGGGGTTTGAGCAGGTTCATGCATGGCTCTCCAGCGATTGAACGCGTTCGGCCTTGCGGGCCTGGCGACGCTCGACGAAACGGCGGATCAGGAAGAAGAACACAGGGGTCAGGAACAGCCCGAACACGGTCACGCCGATCATCCCCGAGAACACCGCCACACCCATGGCATGGCGCATTTCAGAGCCTGCACCGGAGGAGAACACCAGCGGTACCACACCCATGATGAAGGCGATCGAGGTCATCAGGATCGGCCGCAGGCGCAGGCGGCAGGCTTCCAGCACCGCAGCCAGCGGGTCGAGGCCCTTGGCTTGCTCGTCCTTGGCGAACTCGACGATCAGGATCGCGTTCTTGCACGCCAGGCCCACCAGCACGATCAGGCCGATCTGGGTGAAGATGTTGTTGTCGCCACCGGAGACGATCACCCCGGTAATGGCCGACAGCAGGGTCATCGGCACGATCAGGATCACCGCCAGCGGCAGGCTCCAGCTCTCGTACTGGGCCGCCAGCACCAGGAACGCCAGCAGCACGCAGAGCGGGAACACCAGCAGGGCGGTGTTGCCGGAGAGGATCTGCTGGTAGGTCAGGTCGGTCCATTCGAAGGTCATGCCGTTGGGCAGTTCCTCCTTGAGCAGTTTCTCGATGGCCGCCTCGGCCTGCCCGGAGCTGTAGCCCGGTGCCGCCGCGCCATTGATTTCCGCGGTGATGAAGCCGTTGTAGTGCATCACCCGGTCAGGCCCGGAGGTGTCGCTGACCTTGAGGAAGGTCGCCAGCGGGATCATCTCGCCCTGGTTGTTGCGCACCTTCAGCTGGCCGATCTGCTCGGCATCGAGGCGGAACTGCTGCTCGGCCTGGACGTTGACCTGGTAGGTGCGGCCAAAGCGGTTGAAGTCGTTGGTGTACAGCGAGCCCAGGTAGACCTGCAGGGTGTCGAAGATATCGGTGATGGCCACGCCGTGGGTCTTGGCTTTCTCCCGGTCGATGGCGGCATCGACCTGCGGCACGTTGACCTGGTAGCTGGTGAACAGGCCCGCCAGCTCCGGCACGTTGTGGCTCTTGGCGATGATGTTCTGGGTTTCCTTGTACAGCGCTTCGTAGCCCAGGTTGCCGCGGTCCTCGATCTGCAGGCGGAAGCCGCCGATGGTGCCCAGGCCCTGTACCGGCGGCGGTGGGAAGATCGCGATGTAGGCGTCCTGGATGTCGGCGAACTGGGCATTGAGCGCGGCGGCAATGGCGGCAGCCGACTGGCTCGGGTCCTTGCGTTCGTCGAACGGCTTGAGCGGGGTGAACACGATGCCGCTGTTGGGGCTGTTGGTGAAGCCGTTGATCGACAGGCCCGGGAAGGCCACCGAGTCGGCAACGCCAGGCTGCTTCAGGGCAATTTCGCTCATGCGCTTGATCACCGCCTCGGTACGGTCGAGGCTGGCCGCGTCAGGCAGCTGGGCGAAGGCCACCAGGTACTGCTTGTCCTGGGCCGGCACGAAACCGGTCGGGGTGGACGAGAAGCCCAGGTAGGTCAGGCCCATCAGCCCGGCATAGACGAACAGGGCAATGCCGCTGGAGCGGATGACCCGGCGCACGCCGCCCACATAACGGTGGCTGGCACGGTCGAAGAAGCGGTTGAACGGGGCGAACAGCCAGCTGCCCAGCAGCTTGTCGAGGAACCGCGAGAAACGGTCCTTGGGCGCATGGTGGTCCTTGAGCAGCACGGCAGCCAGGGCCGGCGACAGGGTCAGCGAGTTGAACGCCGAGATCACGGTGGAGATGGCGATGGTCAGGGCGAACTGCTTGTAGAACTGCCCGGTCAGGCCGGAAATGAACGCCGCCGGCACGAACACGGCGCACAGCACCAGCGCCGTGGCGATGATCGGCCCGGTCACCTCGCTCATGGCCTTTTGCGTGGCCTCCAGCGGTTTCAGGCCCAGCCCGATGTTGCGCTCGACGTTCTCCACCACGACGATGGCGTCGTCCACCACGATACCGATGGCCAGTACCAACCCGAACAGCGACAGCGCGTTGAGCGAGAAGCCGAACAGGTGCATCACCGCAAAGGTACCGATCAGCGACACCGGCACCGCCAGCAGCGGGATGATCGAGGCGCGCCAGGTCTGCAGGAACAGGATCACCACCAGCACCACCAGCACCAGGGCTTCGAACAGGGTGTGCACCACCGCTTCGATGGAGCCGCGCACGAAGATGGTCGGGTCGTAGACGATGCTGTAGTCCATCCCTTCAGGGAAGTCCTTCTTCAGCTCGGCCATCTTCGCCCGCACTTCGTCGGAGATCTCGATGGCATTGGAGCCTGGGCGCTGGAAGATCGGGATGGCGACCGCCGGCTGGTTGTTCAGCAGCGAACGCAGGGCGTACTGGCTGGAGCCCAGCTCGACCCGGGCGATGTCCTTGAGGCGGGTGATTTCGCCATCGGCACCGGCACGGATGATGATGTTCTCGAACTCTTCCTCGTTGACCAGGCGGCCCTGGGTGTTGATCGACAGCTGGAAGCTGGTCGAACCCGGGGCGGGCGGGGCGCCCAGCTGGCCGGCGGCAACCTGGCGGTTCTGCTCGCGGATGGCAGCGACCACGTCACTGGCGGTGAGGTTGCGCGAAGCGGTCTTGTTCGGGTCGAGCCACACGCGCAGCGAGTAGTCGCCCATGCCGAACAGCTGCACATCGCCCACGCCGCCCAGGCGCGCCAGCTCATCCTTGATGTTGAGGATGGCGTAGTTGGACAGGTAGAGCATGTCGTAGCGGTTGTCCGGCGAGGTCAGGTGCACGACCATGGTCAGGTCGGGCGAGGCCTTGTCGACGGTGATACCGATGCGCGTCACTTCTTCGGGCAGCTTGGGCTGGGTGCGGGTGACGCGGTTCTGCACCTGCACCTGCGCGTTGTCCAGGTCAGTGCCCAGGGCGAAGGTGATGGTCAGGGTCAGCTTGCCGTCGGCGGTGGACTGCGAGGACATGTAGAGCATGTTCTCGACCCCGGTGATGGCCTGCTCCAGGGGCGCGGCGACGGTTTCGCCGATGACCTTGGGGTTGGCGCCGGGGAAGTTGGCGCGCACCACCACGGTGGGCGGCACGACTTCCGGGTATTCGCTGATCGGCAGCTGGAACAGCGAGATCGAGCCTGCGATCAGCAGCACCAGCGACAGCACGGCAGCGAAGATCGGCCGGGTAATGAAGAATTTCGAAAAGTTCATCGGTGTGGTCCCTTAACCGCGTGGCGCCTGGGCGCTGGCGACTTTCTCAGTGGAGCCCGCTACGTTCTGCGCGCTGTTGCTGGCTTCCAGGGCCTGGCGCTGCTGGGCAAGCGCGGCGAGGGTCTGTTCGCTGGCCATCGGCGTTTCTTCCGGGGTCACCGGCGAGCCTGGGCGAACCCGCTGCAGGCCCTTGACCACGATGCGGTCGTCCTTGGCCAGGCCACTGCGCACGATGCGCAGGCCTTCGAGTTTCGGCCCCAGTTCCACGGCGCGGTAGGTCGCCTTGTTGTCCTTGTCCATCACCAGCACGAACTTCTTGCCAAGGTCGGTGCCGACCGCTTCATCGTTGATCAGCATGGCGTCGTACTGGGCGCTGCCGACCAGTTTCAGGCGCGCGTACAGGCCGGGGGTGAACTGGCCGTCGCGGTTGTCGAACACGGCGCGGCCACGGATGGTGCCGGTGCGCGGGTTGACCTGGTTGTCGACGAAGTTCATCTGGCCCAGGTGCGGGTTGCCGGTTTCGCTGGTCAGGCCCAGGTACACCGGGGTGCTCTGGCCGCGCTGGCCGTCGCGCGCCAGCTGGGTGTACTTGAGGTACACGCGCTCGTCGGCGTCGAAGTAGGCGTAGACCTTGTCGGTGGAAACCACGCTGGTCAGCGGCGTGACATCGGCGCTGACGATGTTGCCGGCGGTGTACTCGGCGCGGCTGACACGGCCGCTGATGGGCGAGGTGACGCGGGTGAAGCTGAGGTTCAGGCGGGCCAGGTCGAGCTGCGCCTGGATCGCATCGACCCCGGCACGGGCCTCGGCGGCGGCGCTGCTGCGCGACTCGGCAAGCTCGGCGGAGATCGCGTTGCTGTCGCGCAGGCGCTCGCCACGGCGGGCTTCGTTGGCGCTGCGCACGGCGGTGGCCTTGGCTTGTTGCAGCTGGGCTTCGAGGCGGCGCACTTCAGCCTGGAACGGGCGCGGGTCGATCTGGAACAGCAGGTCGCCTTTCTTGACCTGGGCGCCTTCGGTGAAGCCCACCAGGTCGATCTGGCCGGAGACCCGTGGGCGCACTTCGACGGTTTCCGGGGCTTCGAGGCGGCCGGTGAACTCGTCCCATTCATTGATCGGCTGCTCGATCACCTTGGCCACGCTGACCTTTGGCGCGGCGGGAGCCTGCACAGCGTCTGGGGTTCGGCCGCAAGCGCTGAGCACCACCACTGCCAGGGCAGCGAGGGGAAAGCGCAAGGGTTTGAGTGAGTGGTCCATGGAGAACTCCGCCAAGATATTAGTAGTGGGCGGAGTGTGAGTGTCTTGCGCGTGACGCACGAATCGAACGCAGCGAAGGTTATTATCACGGGCAATGATATGTCGGCATATTTCATCGATGGCGAGCATGGTAGGGTGCCTGCCTGGGCCCCATCGCCGGCAAGCCGGCTCCCACAGGTTTCTCTACCCCTTCAGGCTGAGCTGAACCTGTGGGAGCGGGCTTGCCCGCGAAAGGGCCGGCACAGACACCCCAAGTGACCTAAGGCCGCAACCGTGACCCCCACCGCAAAATTCCCCAGCCCCCTCGCCATCGTCGCCCTGGGCGTGCTGCAGATCCTGGTCTGGGGCGGTTCGTTCTTCCTCATGGCCGTCATGGCCGACCCCATCAGCCGCGACACCGGCTGGCCCAGCCAATGGGTCTACGGCGCCCTGTCGCTGAGCCTGATGGTCTCGGCCCTGCTGGCCCCCTTGAGCAGCCGCCTGACCGCGCGCTACGGCGGCCGCCCGCAAATGGCCGCCAGCGGCGCGGTGGTTGCCGTGGGCCTGCTGATCATGGCGGCCAGCCACAACCTGGCGCTGTTCCTGCTGGCCTGGGCGGTGATCGGCGTGGGCATGGCCATGGGGCTCTACGAAGCCCTGTTCGCCACCCTCGGTGGGTTGTACGGGGAGGGCGCCGGCAAGGCCATCACCGGCATCACCCTGATCGCCGGTTTCGCCTCGACCTTGTCCTGGCCGCTCGTTGCGCTGGCCATCGAGCACCTGGGCTGGCGGGTGACCTGCGTGTGCTACGCACTGCTGCTGATCGTGGTGGTGGCGCCGCTGTACTGGCGGGTGCTGCCGGCGGGCGGGCGGGTGGAAGTACGCCGGCAGCAGCAGAACGCCGATGCGCCCGAGGTCGAGCGCTCGCTCTACCTGCTGCTGACCAGCCTGTTCGCCATCGGCGCAATCATCATGACGGCCATCGCCGTGCAACTGGTGGCGGTGCTCCAAGGCCTGGGCCATTCGCTGCCGGCGGCGATCGGCCTGGCGGCGATGCTCGGCCCCAGCCAGGTGGCCTCGCGGGTGCTGCAGATCTTGGCGGGCAAGCGCCACCCGATCTGGACGGCGCTGGCCTGGGTGAGCCTGGTGCTGGTTGGCCTGCTGCTGGTGACGCTGGTGCCGGCAGCCACGGCCGTGGGCCTGCTGGTGTTCGGCTGCGGCAATGGCTTGCGGGCGATCGTGCGGGGCTTGCTGCCCCTGGCGATGATGCCGCCGGCGCAGTACGTGCTGCTGATGGGGCGCATGTCGCGGCCCTCGTTGATCGGCCAGGCGCTGACGCCATTGGTGGGCGGCTACCTGTTCGAGCACTTTGGCGCGATGGGCGTGCTGGTGACCCTGTGCCTGCTGGCGCTGGCCAATGTCGGCCTGGTGCTGGCGGTGATGCGCAAGGTGCGCGCCAGCCTGCGCTGAAAGCCTCGTGGCAGAGGCTGGCGACCACCTGCATTGGCGCGCAGGCCGCGTGTGCACTAGCGTTTGAAGCATTCAGCCGCCACCCGCAGCCGCCGAGATACGCCATGCAGGACCCGCGCCCGAACCCGAGGCTGTGCCTGGAATACCGTGCCGACCGGCCGATTTTCAGCGACTTTGTGCAGCAGGCCGAGCGCTCGCCTGAAGCACCGGCGATCATTGGCCCGGGCATGCGCTGCAGTTATGGGCAGTTGCAGGCCATCAGCCAGGGCATCGCCAACTCCCTGCTAGAAGGCGCCGCCAGCAAAGGCGAGCGGGTGCTGATCGTCTGCAGCCGTGGTGCCGGGCTGGTGTATGCCATGCTCGGTGCGCTGCGTGCCGGCTTGCCGTTCAGCGTGGTCGATGTGGCTTACCCGCCCGCGCGTATCGCGCAGTTGCTCGAGAGCCTGGAGCCTGCGTTCATCCTCTGCTGCGGTGAAGCGCGATTCACCCCGCCAGGCCACTGCCCGGCGCGGCTGATCAGCGTGCCGGACACGCCCGCCGAGGCCCTGCTGCAGTTCCCCGAGCAGCCAGGGGCATTGCCCGAAATCGACCCGCGTGCACCTGCCTATATCACCTTCACTTCCGGCAGCACCGGTACGCCCAAGGGCGTGGTGGCCAACCACGCGCCGCTGGTGCATTTCATCGACTGGCACGTGCGCCGCCACGGCTTCACCGGGCAGGATCGCTTTTCACTGCTGTCGGGCCTGGGTCACGACCCGGTGTACCGGGATATCTTCACGCCCTTGTCGATTGGCGCGACGGTCTGTTGCCCGGCCCAGGCAACCCTGACGCACCCCGCGCAACTGGCTGCCTGGATACGGCAGCACGGCATCACGGCCATTCACCTGACGCCTCCTTTGGGCAAGCTGATTGCCACTGGCGCGGACCTCGACCAACAGTCGTTGGGCACATTGCGCTGGCTGTTCTGGGGCGGCGATGCCTTGAGCCCTGCGCTGTACCAGAGCATGCGGGCGATTGCCCCGGCTGCCACCAGCGTGAACTTCTACGGCACCACGGAAACGCCCCAGGCGATGGTCTTCCATCAACTCGACCCGCAGCCGGGCCAGGGCGCGATCCCCCTGGGCAAAGGGATCGACAGCGCCCAGGTGCTGGTGGTGAACGAGCAACGGCAACTGGCCGGCGAAGGCGAGGTGGGCGAGATCCTGATTCGCAGCCCGTACCTATCCCTGGGCTACTGGTGTGATCCGGCGCTGACTGCGGAAAAATTCGTGGTCAATCCGTTCACCGGCGAGCCAGGCGATACCTGTTACCGCACGGGCGATCTGGGCACTTACCTGGCGGACGGCAGCGCTACCTTCCTCGGCCGCGCCGACTGCCAGGTGAAGATTCGCGGCCATCGCATCGAGCTCGCCGAAATCGAAAATGTGCTCGCCGGGCTTTCGCCAATCATGCAATGCGTGGTGGTGGCCAACACCGACGGCGCGGCGCCAAGGCTGGTGGCCTATTGCGTAGCGCGGTCAGCGGTGGCCGCCGGGTACCTGCGCGAGGCGCTCGCCGCGCAATTGCCGGACTACATGGTGCCGGCGCAGTTCGTGTTTCTCGATGCGATACCGCTGACCCCCAACGGCAAGATCGACCGGCGCGCATTGCCGCCGCCACAGGACGCCCCGAGCAACAGCGCTGACACCCTGACCCCGCTCGCGCAGCAGCTGGCAGACGACTGGGCGCAGATACTCCAGGTGCCGCACATCGATGCCAACCTGAGCTTCGTCGAGCTGGGCGGCGATTCGCTGTCGTTCGTCCAGGCCTCGACGGCGCTCGAAGCGCGGATCGGGCAACTGCCGCCGCGCTGGGAGTCGCTGCCGGTGAAGGCCCTGGCGGCGCTGGCGGCCACGGGCAAGGCCCCCAGGCACGCGCTGCGGGCCATGGAAATGCCGGTGTTGATGCGTATGCTGTCGATCTTGCTGATCGTCATGGGGCACCTGGGCGTGCTGGGCAAAGGCATGATCATGGGCGAGACCACCGCGCTGTTTCTGGTGTCGGGGCTGGGGCTGGCGCGCTTTCAGGTCAAGGCCATCAACGATCGCGGCGACGCGCGCTCTCTTATCAAGTCGATGCTCGCCATCGCGCTGCCGACCCTGCTGTACACCGCGTTGGTGCAGTGCGTGTTCGACCGGCTGCACTGGCAATCCTTGCTGCTGATCTCCAACTGGTTCCCCGCCGAGACGGTCGGCCACTTCAGCTACTGGTACATCGAGGTGCTGGTGCAGATGGTGCTGATCATCGGCCTGGTGCTGTCGATCAGGCCGGTGCGCCTGCTGATCATGGCCGACCCGTTCCGCCATCTGCTGCTGGCCGCCGGCGCGCTGGTGCTGGCGGACCTGGCGCTGAGCCGCTGGGTGTTCGACGCCACCGCGCTGTACAACCGCGTGCCCCAGCACTACCTGGCGGCCATGGTGCTGGGCATGGCTGTGCAATATGCCGACACGGCGCCGCGCAAATGGCTGGCCAGCGCGGTGGCGGTGGTGGTGGTCGGCGAGCTGGAGCTGGTGACCATCGCCGGCTACGGCTGGGATATGTGGCTCAGCGGGGTGCACATCGACATCGCCTTACCGGCGGTGCTGGCGCTGATCTGGTGCCGCTCGGTGCCGGTGCCTGGGGCGATTGCACGGGGCGGGGCGCTGATCGCGTCGTCGACCCTGTTCATCTACCTGACCCATTACCAGTTCCAGTCCGTGGCCCGGCGCATCAGCGACCAGCCGCTGTTTGCCGTGGCCCTGGCGATTGTTGGCGGCGTGCTGGTTGCCTATTGCTGGAACCTGGCGCTGCGCCTGATGCTGGAGCGCTGGAACCGCCGCAAGCGCCCCGCAGATGCCCTGGAACCTGCCGCCTGAACGCGCTCAGCGGTTGCCCGGCGCCAGGCCATTGAGCAGCAAACGTACCGAGGATGCCGTGGCCGCGTGGTAGTCGATGCGCTGCTCGCTACCGCCGGGGGCATGCCAGCAGCGGTTGATGCAGGCTTGCGCGATGGCCCACACCGAAGGCAGCACGTGCTCCGGGTTCACCGGCGCCAGCTGCCCGCTGCCGATCCACTGGCGGATCTGCGCGGTATTGTCCCGGGCCTGGCTGGCCCAGCGGTCGAGAAAGTCGCCGGGGATGCGCCGGCCCCCCTCCTTAAGTTCCTGCAACAGCACTTTGGAGGCGAACGGGCGGCCTTCGAACAGGCCGATCATGGCCGTGACCGTGCGGCTCAGCGCCTCCAGCGGTTGGTCGCCCTGCTGGAACGGCGCGCAGGCGTCCAGGTAGCGGGGCGCGATGTCCTCCAGCACCTGGCTGTAGATGTTGGCCTTGGACTTGAAGTAGTAGAGCACGTTGGACCTGGGCAGGCAGGCCAGGGCGGCGATGGCCGAGAGCTTGGTGGCGGCATAGCCCTGTTGGGCGAATGCTTCGCTGGCGGCATTGAGGATGGTACTGCGCACGGGTTCGGCCAGGGGCTCCTCGCCAGCCTTGGGCATTTCTCGCGGCAGTTCGAACGGCATGATGTACACGGCAGGCTTCCCTGAAGCGGGTAAAGTCGCAATATACAAAAATATACAGCGAAGGTGTGCACTCGCCTGATAAAAGCCTGTGGCGCGTCAGGCGATGGCGTTGGCGCAGGCCAGCACCAGGCCGCGCAGCCAGCGCGACGCCTGCGCCCGGTGCTTGCGGGCATGCCACAGCTGGTAGTAGCGCAAGGGCTTGGTGGCCGCGGGCAAGGGCTCGATACGCAGCGGCAGCAGCTCGGCGTAGTGGCGGGCGAAGGCGCGGGTGGTGGTGAACACCAGGTCGGACCTGACCAGCGTGTAGGGCGCCAGGCAGAAATACGGCAGGGTGGTGGTGACCCGGCGCAGCAGGCCGGCCTTGGCCAGCTCGGTGCCGATGGTGCCATGGCCGCCGGCGGTGTGGGTCAGCACATCGAGGTGGTCGGCCTGGCTGTAGGCCTCGCGGTCAAGGCTGCCGGGCGCGATCGGGTGGCCCTCGCGGAGCAGGCAGACCAGGTCGTCGTCGCACAACGATTGCAGGTGCAAGTGCTGCGCCGGGCGTTGCCAGTTACCGATCACCAGGTCCAGCGAGCCGTCTTCCAGCCCGCGCTCGTAGCCGCCTTCGGCCTGAAGGTGGGTCAGCTCCAGGGTGGCGCAGGGCGCCTGGGCGTGGAAGCGCTCGATGATGGCGGGCACGAAGAACACGCTCAGGTAGTCCGGCGTGCTGATGCGAAAGTGCTGGCGGCTGGTGGTGGGGTCGAAGCGGTCGATCGGGTGCAGCACCTGGTCGATCCCGGCCAGGGCCTGGCGCACCGGGTCGAGCAGGGTCTGGGCATGGCTGGTCAGCAGCATGCGGCTGCCACTGCGCACCAGCAGCGGGTCGCCGGTCATCTCGCGCAGGCGCCGCAGCGCCACGCTGACGGCCGGCTGGCTTTGCCCGAGGCGTTCGGCGGTGCGTGAAACGCTGCCTTCGGTGAGCAGGGTGTACAGCGTGCGCAGCAGCTGGGCATCGCAGTTGGGGGTGGGCTTGGGCACGGCAGTTCTCATTGAAACACTACAGTACCTGTGGGAGCGGGCTTGCCCCGCGAATGGGCCGGCGCGGGGCATGGCCAGGGCGTTGCCCTGGTTCGCGGGGCAAGCCCGCTCCCACAGGTGTTCATCTTCGCTATATATATTGCGATATAGCGAAAATTGCTCGGGTTGTCACCTCCAGGCTGGCAGGGTGCTCAGCAGTTCGGCCTTCTGCTGGGTCGCCTCGCCCATCAGCACGAACCCCTGCACCCTGCTGTCGGGGCCGTGGTAGAGCGCGCGGATGGCGGCGATGCCTTTGCTGCAGCGGCTGAGCAGTTCGGTCGACCACAGCCCCTGGTCATCCAGCGGTGAGGCGACCACCGTCGGCAGCACGCTGGTCTTGATGGTGACCGGCATGGCGGGGTAGGCGACCGGCGTCGGTTGCCCAGCCAGGGTCTGCGCCAGCGCCCGTGCCTGCAGCATGATCGGCATCACGTAGGGCAGCAGCAGCCCATGCACCTGCGCGCAGTCGCCCAGGGCATATACCTGGCTGGCACTGGTGCGCAGCTGGGCATCGGTGACGATGCCGCCCTCGACCGCGATGCCGGCGGTGCGCGCCAGCTCCACGCGCGGCTGCAGGCCGATGGCACTGAGCACGTAGTCCACCTCCAGCGTGCCGCCATCGGCCAGTTGCAGCTCAAGGCCACTGGCGCGGCGGTGCACGGCGACCGGGCCGTTGCCCAGCGCCAGGCGCACGCCGATCGATTGCAGGGCGTTGGCCATCTCTTCGCCGGCTTGCTCCGGCAGCAGTCGGCTCAGTGGCCAGGTGGCGCGGTCGACGACGGTGATCTCGTGCCCCGCGTGGCGCAGGTCGTTGGCGAACTCGCAGCCGATCAGCCCGCCACCGAGGATGGCGATGCGGCTGGCCTGGCCGATCTGCTGGCGCAGGTGCCGGTAATCGTCCAGGTCGTTGACCGTGATCAGCGCATCGGCCCCATCGCCTTGCAGCGTCGGGCGCCGCGGGTCGGCGCCCAGTGCCAGCACCAGGGCGCGGTAGCGCTGCGCCTTGCCGGCGAGGTACACGCACTGGGCGTCGACGTCGATGCGCTCCACGCAGGTGTGGGTGAGCACCGTGGCGCTCAGCTGCGCAGCCATCTGCGCGGCATCGCTGCTCACCAGCTGGTCGGGCAGGCGCCCGCTCTGGCAGGCATTGGACAGCGCCGGCTTGGAGTAGAACTCACCGCCATCGCGGGTCACGATCACGATGGGGGTGAGGCTGTCGAGTTTGCGCAACTCACGCGCCACGGTGTAGCCGGCCAGCCCTGAGCCGAGGATCACCACCGGCTCGACCGCGCTGGCAAGTGGCGCTTGGGCCTCCTGCGGCAAGCGCACCATGTCGAAGTCGGCCTTGCCCACGCCGCACTCCGGGCAGTACCAGTCCTGCGGCACATCTTCCCAGCGGGTACCGGCGGCGATGCCGTCTTCCGGCCTGCCCACGGCTTCGTCGTAGAAGAAGCCGCACACCAGACATTCCCATTTGTACATGTTGGCGACTCCCGTCAGCTGGTGAAGGCGCGGCCCAGGCCCAATGCGCTCAAGGCACGGCGATAGGCCGTGGAGGAACGGTCGGCGGGGATGTGGATCTCCAGCGACAGGTCCAGTGGCAGGTCTTCGGGGCGGCACAGTTCGACGATGTCGCGGTCTTCCTCGAACACCTGCTGGTTGAAGGCGTAGACGTCATCCAGCGGCAGGTGCTGGTCGAAGTTGCGGGTGATGGCGCAGAACATGCGGGTCTTGCGCGCCGAGATCGGGCTGGCCGCGTTGAGGATCACCAGTTGGTGTTCGGCATCGGGAAAGTTGACCGCCAGGCGCGCGGTGAACGGTGCGAACACATCGAACGTGCGCTTCCACTGGAAGCCGGCCGGCGCGCGGTGCTGCAGCTGCTTGGGGAAGTTGCTGACGCTGCTGACGTATTCGGCATGCATGCCATGGGGGGTGAGTTCGGCCTTGTAGGTGGGCACCACCGGGTTGTCGCGGTCGGCAAAGGCGTCGTGGTGGATCCAGGCGAAGTGTGCCACGTCGATGAAGCCTTCGACCTGGCGGCCGGCGGAGGCGGCGATGTCGATCGACGGCGGCAGGATGCGCTGGAAGCTCGCGTCGTGCCACGACGGCATTTGCGCGAAGGGCGCTTCGCTGCCGGCCATCAGCACCCAGACCATGCCGTAGTCTTCGCGGGTGGCGTACATCTGGATGCGGTGGCGTTCGGTGAGGTTGGCGTTGGGCTCCGAGGGGATGCGGGTGCAACGCCCGTCGGTGCCGAAATGCAGGCCGTGGTAAGGGCAGATGATGTTCTCGCCCTGCACCCAGCCCTTGCTCAGCGGTGCGCCGCGGTGGCTGCAGATGTCGCGGGCGGCGTTCAGCTTGCCGGCGGTGCGGTAGAGGACGATGGGCTCGTCCAGCAGAGTCACGGCGTAGGGCTTGTCGCCGACGTCGGCGCTGAAGGCCACGGGGTGCCAGTGGCGGGTGAGGATCTCGCGGTCGTGCGGGGTGAAGGAACTGGTCTGGGTGATCGGGTTCCAGGTCGGGGCAGGGCAGGCTGTGGCGGGCATTTCGCTTCTCCTTGTTATCGATCGCATCGAATGCCAGGTCGATGCTAGAGAAGCCCGGGCAGCCTGCCCATGGCGCGGGGCACATGTTGCTCATATGCCGATGCTTATGTTCCGGCGCCATCCCGGGCAACCTGCGGGGCCGCCGAATCTGCTAGCCTGTGCCCCGCCATCCCGATCGACCATGGAAGCGCTGAACATGTCTATTTCCACCCTCGACCCACTGGATTTCGAGATCGTCCGCGAATTGCAGGAGGACGGGCGTCGCGCCTTCCGTGAGGTCGCCCGCAACCTGTCGGTGCCGGAAGCGACCATCCGCACCCGGGTCAAGCGCCTGCAGGACCAGGGCATCCTGCAGATCCTCGCGTTCACCAACCCGTCCAAGCTCGGCCATGCCAAGCTCGCCCTGCTGTTCGTCAACGTGGCGCCCGAGGACCATGACCGGGTCGCCGATACCCTTGGCCGCTGGACAGAGGTGAGCTACCTGTCCACCACCCTGGGCACGGCGGACATCTGCGTGCAGGTGCTGTGCCGCGATGACCAGAGCCTGTGGAACCTGCAGCAGAAAGTGCGCAGCCTGCCGGGGGTTCGCGAGGTGCAGACCTTGCAGGAGGTGAAGGTGCACAAGATCCGCTTCACCCTGCCGCCCGCCGAAGGCGAAAGCTGAGCGCATCCCAAGCCGCCTAGCCCTGCGAAAAGCCCTCTGTGCAAGGTACCTGTGGGAGGTTACCTGTGGGAGCCGGCTTGCCGGCGATGAGGCCAGGGCAGGGCTCCACCGGTAGCTGTGCGGGCCCCATCGCCGGCAAGCCGGCTCCCACAGGTACTGCGCACGACCTTTTCATGCGCAACAATTTCTTTTCTTTCCTGCGCAATGCAGAAATTCTTGCACCATCCCCTGCGCCAATCCTCCCTCCCGCGTACTGCAAACCTTCGCCCTAGAGCCTGCCGCACCCCGCGCACGGTCTTGGCGCGCCACGCCCCGAAACTGCACATTGCGTAGAAAATATCTTTTCATGTTGCGCAATGCGCACTCATATGAAATAAAAATATACACATGCGCAGAATCATGACGTAGGATCTGCTCATCGAGACCCATAACAAAAACAGAGGGCGAGACGATGCACCAGGCCATTGCAGGCACCGCGCCGACGGCGCAGCTGGTTAAATCCATCCGCTGGTGGGACGGGGTGGCGATCACCCTGAGCTTGCCGGCGGCGTTGTTCGTAGGCCTTGGCTACTCGATCGGCGCCATCGGCGCCTGGGCTGCCATCGCCCTGTGGGCGTCGATCGCCGCCGTGGCGGTGTTGCACAACTGGCTGTATTCGGAAATGGGCGCCATGTTCGCCAACAAGTCCGGTGGCATCGCCCTGTACGCCAACGAGGCCTGGGCCGCACGCCTGCCATGCCTCGGCCCGCTGGCCACCTACGCCTACTGGTTCGCCTGGGCCACCGCACCGGCCATCTGGGGCCTGGCAGTGGCGCAGATCCTGTCCCAGCAGTTCTGGCCCGACGTCACCGCCCACTACGACCTGGGCCCGCTGCAACTGGGCCTGCCCCAGGCCATCGCCCTGGGGGTGGCGCTGTTCAGCTGGGCGCTGAGCATGGTCCAGCTGCGTTTCACCATGGTCATCCTCACCGTTGCCGGCGTGCTGCTGATGGTGCCGGTGCTGCTGTTCGGCACCAGCTTCCTGACCAGCCCGGCGTGGAGCACCGCCAGCTTCACCTGGCACACCGGCAGCGGCCTGCACGGCCTGCGCACGGTGCTGGCGTGGCTGTTCATCATGGCCTGGTCGGCCTACGCGGTGGAGGCGGCGGCCTCGTTCATCCCCGAGTTTCGCGACACCGTGGCCGACACCCGCAAAGCCCTGCGCATTGCCGCGCTGATCCTGCTGCTCGTGTTCACCCTGGCCCCCTTGGGCCTGGCTGGCCTGCTCGGCGAGCAGGTGATGGCCGAGCAGCCCTACGGCTTCCTGCAGGCGGCGGCCCAGGTGCTGCTGGGCGGCGGCGCGGCGCTGGTCACCTGGGTGCTGATCGCCGGCATCCTGGTGCTGTCGGTGATGGGCACCGCCGATGCCGGCCGGGCGCTGTACCAGAGCGCGCTCGATGGCCTGACCGTGCGCCAGTTCGGCGAACTCAACAAGGCCGGTGTGCCGGCCCGGGCGGTGACCGTGCAGCTGTTCATCAACGTGGCCCTGGTGCTGTTGGTGGGCAACCCGCTGGCGGTGATCGTCGCCGGCAACATCGGCTACATCCTGGCCCACTGCCTGGCGGTGGCGGGCTATGTGGCACTGCGCCTGGACCGCCCGCAGCAACCCCGGCCGATTCGCCTGGGCCGTGGCTGGGTCGCGGTCGCCATGGCCCTGGCCGCCTTCGACGCGGTGATCCTGCTGGTGGGCGTGACCAGCGCCTCGATCACCGGCTACGGCGGCCTCAAGGAAGTGCTGATCGCCGTCGCCGTGCTGGCCATTTCCCAAGCCCTGTACCGCCTGCGCCGGCTGCAAGAGCGCAAGGCCATCGCCGCCGCGAGCCCGCGCTGACGCGCAACCCCCAACTTCTTCGCTGACAACCCCCGTAGAGGAGTGCACCTGATGCGTGCAGATGACTCCGGCCGCCTGTGCTGGCCGAAAAACAGCCCTGTGGCCGTTTCCCTGACCTTCGACGTCGACGCCGAAGCCGGCCTGCTGGGCGACAGCCCAAGCTACGCCCGGCGCCTGACCAGCCTGTCGGAAGGGCGCTTCGGCGTGACCCGTGGCGTGCCGCGCATTCTCGAACTGCTGCGCCGGCACAAGATCTGCGCGACCTTCTTCGTCCCGGGCTACACCGCCGAGCAGCACCCGCACCTGGTGGAGATGCTGCTCAAGGAGGGCCACGAAATCGGCCATCACGGCCATATGCACCTGCGCAGCGACAAGGTCAGTGCCGCCCAGCAAGCCGACGAGATGGCGCTGGGCCTCGCCGCACTGGCCAAGGCCGGGGCGCCCAAGCCTGCCGGTTATCGCTCCTCGTCCTGGGAGCTGACCCCGGAAACCTTCGAACTGGTGCTGGCCAACGGCTTTGCCTACGACTCCAGCTGCATGGGCGACGACCGCCCGTACTTCGAACACTGCAACGGCGCGTCGATCCTCGAACTGCCGGTGCACTGGTCGCTGGACGACTGGCCGATGTTCGGCTGGAGCATCGACAACGGCGGCAACTTCACCGCGCCCCGGGTGCTGTTCGACGGCTGGCTGGCCGAGTACGAGTCGGCGCGCCGGGATGGCCGCCACACCAGCTTCACCCTGCACCCGGAGGTGATTGGCCGGGCGGCACGCTTCGAGCAACTCGAGCGCCTGGTCGAGCGCATGGCCAGCGATGGCGATGTGTGGTTTGCCCGCCTCGATGAGGTGGCCGCACAGGTCGCCCCACAACTGCAGCAGGTGCGCGCATGAGCACGGTGTTCCGCTCCACCCGCCTGCAGCCGGCCGAGCGTGGCCGCGAATTCGGCGAAAGCTTCGCCGCCAAGGTGCGCGCCACCGTGCAGGCCTATGAGGGGCTGTTTGCCCGGGTTGCCAAGGCGCCCTTCGACCTGCAGGCGATGGGCAACCGCTGCCTTGAACAGGTGGCGCTGTTCGCGCCACCGCTGCATGCAGAAATGCTCGGCATCGCCGAGGGCGCCGGCATCGCCCCGGCGCTGATCGGCGCAATCAATGCCCGCACCGAGGTGCTCGCCGTGCTAGGGGCGCGCCTGCGCGGCGAATGCTCCACGGTGGTCCAAATCGACCCCTGGGGTGCGCCGGTCACCGCGCAGACCTGGGACTGGTACGCCGAGTTCGCCGAGCAGTGGCTGACCTGGGAAATTCCCCATGACGATGGCCGGCTGACCACCACCGTCACCGAGTACGGCATCGTCGGCAAGCCTGGGGTCAACAACCGGGGGCTGGGCGTGCACTTCAACATCCTGCACCACGCCGACGATGGCGCCGACATCGGCGTGCCGGTGCATGTGCTGTCGCGCTGGATCCTCGACAGTTGCAGCGACATCAACCAGGCCCTGCAGCTGTGCCAGCGGGCGCCGGTGTCGGCTTCCAGCTCACTGACCCTGGTCGCGGCGGCCGAACGTGCCAGCTGCGCGGTGTCTGTGGAAATCCACCCCGGTGGCCCCGGCCTGGTGTTCCCCGGCGCCGATGGCCTGCTGGTGCACACCAACCACTTCCTCTCAAGCCCCGCCCGCGAGTTCGATACCGAGCCCGGCAGCTACCCGGACACTCTGGTGCGCCACGACCAGTTGCTGCGCCGCCTCGGCAACCGCCCGGGCCTGGATGCCGGCGACCTGCTGCAGGCCCTGAACAGCCACCTGGGCAGCACCGGCGCGCTGTGCTGCCACCCAGACCCGGCGCTGCCAACGGCAGGGCAGTACGCAACCCTGGCCAGCATCACCCTCGACGTCGCCAACGGCACCCTGTGCGCCTTGCCAGGCGGCCCGTGCCGCCACCTGTAAACCTTCGACCCACAGGAAACCTCGCCATGCTTCAACTCAAACGCCTCGACAACATGGACATCCTCTCCCACGACGTACAACGCCTGGTCGACTTCTACCACGGCACCCTGGGCCTGGGCTTCTTCCTGCCCTACGTCGCCGAAGAGCGCTGGGCGGCGATCGAAATGGGCAACGTCACCCTGTACCTGTTCCACACCCACAACCCGGCGCCGGTGGTGCGGCGCACGGCGGTGAACCTTGCCGACAAGCCGGGGCTGGACTCTTTCGCCTTCGAAGTCGAATGCCTGGATGAGGCCATGGCCTACCTGCACGGCAAGGTCGAGTGGGTGACCGACGCACCGATCGAATGGCAGCACCCCAACGGCACCCACTACCGCTACCGGCCGATGTTCGACCCGGACGGCAACATGCTCTACATCACCGAACCGCACAAGACCGTCTGAACCGGAGGCTCAAGCATGCCCATGACCCACAACAACCCGGCGCGCCTGGCGCCGGCTTCGGTACTGGCGCTGGCACCCGAAGCCCGCGCCCTGGATGGCCGCGTGGCGCTGGTCACCGGCGCCGGGCGTGGCGCCGGCCGCGCCCATGTCCGGCTGCTGGCCCGGCGCGGCGCCGCCGTGGCGGTGGTCGATATCGATGCCGACGTGGCCCGCGCCACGGCGGCGGAAATTGCCGAGCAGGGTGGCCGGGCGATTGCCCTGGCCTGCGACATCACCGACCGCGCCCTGGCCGAGCACTGTGTGGCGCAGGTTGCCGAGCAGCTGGGCGGGCTCGACATCCTGGTGCACAACGCCGGGCTGATCTACTCGATGACCGGCCTTGAAGCCACCGACGATGCCAACTTCGAGCGGCTGCTGGCGATCAACGTCAACGCGCCGCTGTACCTGACCCGTGCGGCCCTGGTGCACCTGCGGCGCAGTGCGGCGGCGCGGGTGATCTTCATCAACTCGCAATGGGGCCAGGTGCCCGATGGCCACTCCTACGGCTACATGGTCAGCAAGGCGGCCCAGCTGGGGCTGATGAAGACCCTGGCAAAGGAGTTCGTCGGCGAGGGCATCCTGGTCAATGCCATCACCCCGGGGGCGATCCTGACGCGCATGGTGCCCGAGCAGTACATCGCGGCCGAGCAGGCCGCCATCCCCCTCGGCCGCCTGGTGCACCCGGAAGAAATCGCCGCCGTGGTGGCCTTCCTGGCCTCGGACGAAGCGGCCTTCATCACTGGCCAGGCCATCCCCGTCAACGGCGGGGCGCTGGTGGTCGGCATCTGACAAAAGCACAACCTGTGAGGACAACCCCATGACGACTCAAGCAACCCAGCGCCAACGCGCCGAGCAGGCCATGCGCCGCCAGTGGTTCCCGGTGGCCCGTTCGGCCGACCTGGCCAGCCCGCAATCGGCCACCTTGCTGGGCGAGAAACTGGTGGTGTGGCGCACCGCCGCCGGCCAGGCCGTGGTCCAGCACGCGCGCTGCCCGCACCGCGGCGCCGACCTCTCGCTGGGCGAGGTGCACGGCGACAGCATCGGCTGCCCGTACCACGGCTGGCGCTTTGCCGGCGACAGCGGCAAGTGCAGCCATGTGCCATCGCTGGAGGATCAGTGCAAGATTCCCCAGGGCGCGGCGCTGCACACCTACCCCTGCCAGGAGCGCTACGGGCACGTATGGACGGCCCTGGAAGCGCCGTCGTTCGAGCTGTATGACCTGGCCGAGTGGCGTGAGCTGGCGCTTGAATGGCTGGCTGCCGAGCCGCTGGACTCGCCCACCGGGGTGGCCGTGGCCGTGGAAAACTTCGGCGACGTCGCGCATTTCTCGTACATCCACCGCGGCATGATGGGCCACGTCAACCCGGTGGTCGAACCGCTGAACGTGCGCCGCGAAGGCCTGGACATCTGGATGGACCGCCCGCTGCAGGCCTGCGAGGGCGAATGGGCCAACGACGGTGACTGCATGATGCACTTCCACATCGTCGCCCCGGGCCTGGTGGCCATCACCTATGACTACGAGCGCCTGGGCAAGCGTGTGGTGGCCGGCTTCCCGTGCCCGGTGGCGTATGACCAGGTGAAGATCTTCTGGGCGGTGGCCAACGACCGTGGGTACAAGGGCGGCGATCTGCAGGAGTGCCTGCGCATCGAGGAGCTGCTGTACCTGGAAGACCTGCCGGTGGCCGCGACCATCACCCCGGCCGAGATCGACTGGGACGCCAAGGCGGTCGAGCACTCGGTGCCTTCGGACCTGTACACCTTGAACTACCGGCGGGCCTTCCGTGAGTTCATCGAGCGCGGCCAGCAGGCGCCGGTACGCCTGGTGGACGAGCCGAGGGCGTTGCCGTGAGTGCCCAGGGCCAGGCGCTGAGCGTGCAGGTCAGCGGCCTGCGGCTGGAGGCCGAGGGCGTGGTCTCGCTGGAGCTGCGCGCCGCCGATGGCGCGCCATTGCCGGCCTGGACGGCGGGGGCGCATATCGACCTGCTGCTGCCCAGTGGGCGGGTGCGCCAGTATTCGCTGTGCGGCGACCCGGCGCAGCGCCATGTGCTGCGCATTGCCGTGCTGCTCGAAGCCAACGGCCGGGGCGGTTCGCGCGAGGTGCACGGGGCCCTGCGCCTGGGCCAGCAGTTGGCCATACGCGGCCCGCGCAACGCCTTTGCGCTGCAGGAGGGGGAGGCTTACCTGTTCGTCGCCGGCGGCATCGGCATCACGCCGATCATGGCCATGGCCCAGGCGGCCCAGCGTGCCGGTGCCGATTGGCAGATGCTGTATGGCGGCCGCTCGCGGCGTTCGATGGCCTTCATCGACGAGCTGCAGGCCATGGGCGCAGGGCGGGTGGAGGTGCTGCCGATGGACGAGGTCGGGCTGCTTGACCTGGACGCGGTGGTGGCCGCTGCCCGGGCCGGGCGCCAGGTCTACAGCTGCGGCCCGGCGGCGCTGCTGGATGCCTTGACGGCGCGGTTTGCCGAGGCGGGTTTGCAGCAACGCCTGCACCTTGAGCGCTTCGCACCACAGCCGGCGCCGCTTGCGGCCGACGCCGAGGCGCTGACGGTGATCCTCGCCCGCAGCGGTGCGCAGGTGCAGGTGCCTGCGGGCTGCAGCATCATGGCAGCGTTGCGGGCAGCGGGGCATGAGGTGGCGTCTTCCTGCGAGCAGGGCGTGTGCGGCATGTGCGAGACACGCGTGCTGGATGGCGTGCCGGAGCACCGCGACCTGTTGCTCAGTGAGGCGGAGCGGGCGTGGGGGGAGGTGATGATGCTGTGTGTTTCGCGGGCGTTGACACCGACGTTGACGCTGGACCTGTAGAAGCGCGGATCTGGACCTGTAGAAGCCCTGATGTGACCTGTGGGAGCCCTGATATGACCTGTGGGAGCCGGCTTGCCGGCGATAGGGCCCGCCAGGCTAGCCAATTTGCCTGCTCTGGCCCCATCGCCGGCAAGCCGGCTCCCACAGGAATCACAGGGACCACAGGAATCACAGGAATCACAGGGATCGCCGGGTTGGTCTTTGAAAATCAGCGGCGGTAGTAGTGATGATCGGCTTCATAGCGATGGCGCATGGCGCGCTCATGCTGGCGCTGCCAATCGCGGCGCCGTTCATAGTCGCGCCGTGCCTGCTCGCGGCGCCATTGCTCGCGGCGCCAGTTTTCCCGGTGCCAGTCGTCGCGGTCGTGCCGGCGGCCGTCGTGCCAGTAACGGTCATCATGGGCCAGCAAGGTCGCCGGCTGCTCCACCGCAACGCTGGCCAGGTTCGGCCAGGGGTTCTCGGCAGCCCTCGCGGCAACGGCCTCGGTGGCCCGCGCAGGGGTCGAAGCTTTCATCGGTGTTGCAGATGCCGAGCCCATTGCCGCGAACGCGAACAGGCCAACCAGCACTATCCGTGGGACATGGATTTTCATGAGCGAAGACAACCTCTGCTGACTATGGGGCGTTAGGCCAAGGGCCTGTTCACATAGACCAGCAAAGCGGAAAAAGTTCTAGAAAACCGTAACTTAAATGCTCGCCCCAGCATCACCCGGTGCTGGCCCGATGCAGTCATCGGCGGCCAGGGGCGTTATACTCCGTGCCCTTATCCAGGCCTCGGAGCGCTCATGCGGCAGGTTCTTCTCATCGTCGATGTCCAGTCCACCTTCAGCCCGCCCGAATGGCTGGTCGATGGCATCCGGGCGTTGTCGGCGACCATCCCGACCATCGCCTCGATCGAGCTGCACGACGAACAGGCCACGCCCTTCCAGAAACAGCTCGGCTGGCACCCCGCGGCCCAGGACGAGAGCCTGGTCGAAGCCGACAGAGTGTTCGTCAAGCACGGCTACGGGCAGACCGCAGAAACCCTCGAACACCTGCGCCAGCTGGGCGCGCAGCGGGTACTGGTGTGTGGCCTGCAGACCGAAACCTGTGTGCTGGCCGCAGGCTTCGCCCTGTTCGACGCCGGGTTGATGCCGACCCTGATCACCGACCTCACCGTCGGCTCGTCGCTGGACCGCTCGGGGAAAATGGGCATCGAGCTGTGGAAGCACCACTTCGGCAATGTCACCACCCGCGCCGAGATCCTCGCCGAACTGCAAGGCTGACGATCAGGCGGCACGAATGCTGCCTGCCTCGATATGCCGCCCCAGCTTGAGCGCCTGCTCCTGCAGCACGCGCATCAGCTGCAGCGCCGCCTGCGACGGCGGCTCGAAGCGTGAGTGGACGAAGCTGATGTCGAAATGAATGTCCTCGGCCAAAGGCACCACCGCCAGGCCGCTGTCCTGGGCCACGAACTCGTCGATCAGGGTAACGCCCATGCCTTGCTTGACCAGGGCCACGGCTTCGTTGGCGTTGGTGAACGACAGCAGCGACTCGAGCTGCAGCCCTTGCTGCGCGATCGCCTCGGCCAGCAGCTGGCCGAACGGCATGTCCGGGCGAAACAGCAACAGGGCATGGCCCTGCAACTGGTGCAGGCTTAGCGTGGGCTGCTGTGCGAGCACATGCTCAGGGGGCATCACCGCCACCATGCGCCCACGCATGAAGGGCTGCGAATGCAGGTGATCGTGAACCACCGGCAGGGCGGCGATCGCCAGGTCGACCTTCTTCGACAGGATCTGGTTGGGCATCTCGCCCATCAGCGTGGTCTGCCACTCGATCTGCAGCGCGGGCGACTCGCGCTTGAGCTGGGCCAGGGCCATGGGGATCACCACCGTCGACAACGAAGCGCTGCAGCACAGGCGCAGCTTGCGGTGGCTGCCGGCTGCCAGTGACAGCGCGCATTCATTGACCTGCAGCGCCGCCTGGTACACCCGCTCGACCTCGCGAAACAGCACCTGCGCCTCCTCGGTGGGGACCAGGCGGTTGTTGATGCGCTCGAACAGGCGGTAGCTCAGCCGCCCCTCGATGTAGCCGATCAACTTGCTCACCGCCGGCTGCGAGACATACAGCAGCTTGGCGGCGGCGCTGATCGAGCCGGTCAGCATGACCGCGCGAAACACTTCCATGTGCCGCAATTTGAACAGCATCGTGCTGGCGTCGGCGCCTGCTTTGCCGGGCTGCATGGGTATTACCTCCGGTTATGGTCCTGGCCATCTGTGTATGAGCGCAATGCACGCCCCCGCAGTATCGTGAGCCCAGGTGAATCGCCTGGACGGCGAACGATAACAAGTTCTGCAGGCAAGCGCAGTGACGCTTGAAGGAGGCGCCCTTGAACATCTTTGATGAACCGAAGATCGATTGCCATAACCATTTGTTTGACCCTGCACGCTTTCCCTACCACCCGGATGCGCCCTATGCACCGGTTGGCCAGGAGGTGGCGCCGCTCGAGCAGTTCAACCAGGTGATGGACGCCTACGGCGTGCGCCACGCCTTGCTGGTGGGGCCCAACAGCGGCTACCACACCGACAACCGCTGCCTCCTCCATGCGCTGGCCAGCGGGGCGGGGCGCTTCAAGGGCGTGGCGGTGGTCGATCGTCACATCAGCCTGGAGCAACTGGCCGCGCTGCGTGAGCAAGGGGTGGTGGGCGTGGCGTTCAACCCCGCGATGCATGGCCTGTCCAGGTTGCAGGAGGCCGAACCGCTGCTGGCCAGGCTGGCAGAACTTGGCCTGTTCGCGCAGATCCAGGTCTGCGATGACCAGCTGGTCGACTTGCAGGGCCTGATCTTGCGCAGCCCAGTGCGCGTGCTGATCGACCACTGCGGGCGCCCGAACGCCGCCGCCGGGGTGCAGCAGGCGGGCTTTCAGGCCTTGCTCGGGCTGGCCCGGCTTGGCCGGGTCTACGTGAAACTCTCCGGCATGCAGAAGTTCGCCGCCGCCCATGCCCTGCACGCGCAGAGCAGCGCCTACGTGCAGGCGCTGCTCGATGCCTTCGGCGCCGAGACCTGCGTGTGGGGTTCGGACTGGCCGTTCATCCGCCAACCTGTGCGGGTCGACTACGGCCCGCTGCTGAAGCTGGCCGAGCGCCTGATGCCCGACGATCGGTTACGCCGCAAAGTCCTGTGGGACACGCCCAGGCGCCTGTTCGGCTTCGCCTGACCTGCGCGCATTTGCCATTCCAATAACAACAGAGCATTTGTCATGACTGTCGAACAGCACCTTGGCCAAGGCGTGCTAGACACGCCCGCACGCCTGCAACAAAGGACCCGCACCCGCTTCATGATCCTGGCGTTGATCTCTGGCGGCACCATGATCAACTACCTGGACCGCAGCGTGATGGGCATCGCAGCCCCCAGCATCAGCGCCGACCTGGGTTTGAACGCGGCGTTGATGGGGGTGATCTTCTCGGCGTTCTCCTGGACCTACGCCGCCGCGCAGATACCCGGCGGCATCCTCATCGACCGCCTCGGCACCAAGTTCACCTACTGGCTGGCGCTGACCCTGTGGTCGTTGTTCACCGGCCTGCAAGGCCTGGCCCAGGGCTTCTTGTCGCTGCTGGGCATGCGCTTTCTGGTGGGCGTGACCGAAGCGCCGTGCTTCCCCACCAACAGCCGCGTGGTGGCGACCTGGTTCCCGCAGAGCGAGCGGGCCCGGGCCACGGGCATCTACACCTTTGCCGAGTACACGGGCCTGGCGTTTCTCACGCCCTTGCTGTTCTGGCTGCTGCACGCCTACGGCTGGCGCTTTCTGCTGATGGCGGTGGGCCTTCTGGGGGTGCTGTATGGCCTCGTGTGGTGGCGCAAGTACCATGAGCCGCATCAATCCACCTCTGCCAACCGCGCCGAGCTCGACTACATCGCCGCCGGCGGTGGGGTGGTCGATGGCGGGCAGAAGGCCACGGTGTTTCGCTGGTCGCAGATCCCGGCGCTGCTCAGGCACCGCAACATGCTGGGCATCTGCCTGGGGCAGTTCGCCTGCAACTCGACCAACGTGTTCTTCCTGACCTGGTTCCCCACCTACCTGGTCACCGAGCGGCACATGCCCTGGCTCAAGGTCGGCTGGGTCGCGGTACTGCCTTTCATCGCCGCGTCCCTGGGTACCCTGGCCGGCGGCTGGCTGTCGGACGCCTTGCTGCGCCGTGGCTACTCGCTGAACCTGGCGCGCAAGCTGCCGGTGATCGCCGGCCTGCTGAGCGCGTCGGTGATCGTGCTGGCCAACTACGTGCAGTCCGATGCCTGGGTGATCGCCATCCTCTGTGTCGCCTACTTTGCCCAGGGCATGTCGGCGCTGGCCTGGATGATCGTTTCCGATATCGCCCCCAAGGGGCTGCTGGGCCTCAGTGGCGGGCTGTTCAACCTGTTCGCCAACGCCGCCGGCATCGTCACCCCGCTGACCATTGGCCTGATCGTCAGCGCCACGGGCTCGTTCGTCTGGGCCCTGGCCTTCGTGGCCACCATCACGGCGCTGGGTGCGCTGTGCTACCTGTTCATGGTGCGCGACCTGCGTCGCCTGCCGGATCTCCCCTGTGTCGAAAATGGAGCAAGACAATGAGCCAAACCCTGCAAGGGCAAACTGCAATCGTCACCGGCGGCATGCGCGGCATCGGCCTGGCCATCGCCCAGCGGCTGCACAGCGCAGGCGCCCAGGTGGTGATCTGGGACCTGGCGGTCGATGGCTGGGACAGCACCGCCAATGGCTTCGAGCCGGTGCTGCGCCAGGCGCTGGACGTGGCCTCGCTGGCCTCGGTGCAGGCGGCGTTCGCCCAGGTGCTGGAGCGCTTGGGGCAGGTCGAGATCCTGGTCAACAATGCCGGCATCAACGGCCCGGTGCTGCCGTGCTGGGAATACCCGCCTGAGGCCTGGGAGAAGGTCATCGCCGTTGACCTGAACAGCGTCTTCTATTGCTGTCGCACGGCAATCGCGCACATGCGCGAGCGTGGTTTCGGGCGCATCGTCAACATCGCTTCGATGGCGGGCAAGGACGGGGTGCAGTACATCTCGGGATACTCCGCGGCCAAGGCTGGGGTCATCGCCTTCACCAAGGCGGCGGCCAAGGAGCTGGCGCAGGACGGCGTGCTGCTCAACTGCATCGCCCCGGCCATGGTCGAAACCCCGCTGATGGCCGAGATGACCGCAGAGCACATCGCCGCCAGCAAGGCCAAGATCCCCATGGGGCGGTTTCTCAAGGCCGAAGAGATCGCCAACATGGTGGCCTGGATTGCCGGGCCGGAATGCAGCTTCACCACCGGTTTCGTGTTCGACCTCAGCGGCGGCAGGGCGACCTATTGAAAACCCTGGCGGTAGCGCACCTGACGGCCTTGGACCTGGCCCCCGCGGCGCTGGTGCGCGAGGCCGGCCGGGCAGGCTTCGGCGCCGTCGGGCTGCGCCTGCACCCGGTACAACCGGGGGCGCAGGCTTACTCGCTGGTGCCGGGCAGCCAGGCGCTGGGGGAGCTCAAACGGGTGATGGCGGGCGAGGGCGTGCGGGTTGCCGATATCGAATTCGTTGCGCTGACACCCGAGGTGCGGGTTGCCGAGCTCCACGCCTTGCTCGCCGCAGGTGCCGAGCTTGGCGCGCAGAGCCTCACGGTGTCCGGGGACGACCCGGATGATGCGCGGCTGACCCAGCATTTCGCGGCGTTGTGCGAGCTGGCCCGTGGCTACGGGCTGCGTGTGGACCTCGAGTTCATGCGCTGGCGGCCGGTGGCCACGCTGCAGCACGCGGCGGGCGTGGTAACTGCAGCCGGGCAGGGCAACGCAGGTGTGTTGCTCGATGCCTTGCACCTGTTTCGTTCAGGGGGTGGGGTGGCAGACATTGCCCAGGTGCCTGCGGCTTACCTGCGCAGCGTGCAACTGTGCGATGCGCCGTGGCAGGCGCCGGTGGATGCGCAGATCATCGAGGAGGCCCGGGAGGGGCGGTTGTTGCCGGGGCAGGGGCAACTGCCATTGGCCGCGTTGCTGGCGGCGTTGCCAGCGCAGGTGCAGATCAGTGTCGAAACGCCCTCGCGGGGGCGTGCTGATCACCAGCGCCTGCGCCAGGTACATGATGCCACCTGCACTTGGCTGGCCTGTCTGGAAGGAGGGTCATAGGAGGGTCATAGGGGGGTCCTAGGAGGGTCATAGGAGGGACCTGTGGGAGCGGGCTTGCCCCGCGAACCAGGGCAAAGCCCTGGCCATTCACTACCATTGCCTGGGCCGGCCCTTTCGCGGGGCAAGCTCGCTCCCACACAAACACAAGTCAGCACACAGGCCTTAGGGGTTGACCTGGTACCCACGCCCCTGCAGGCAGCCGCTGTTGGCACTGGCGTATGCCGAGTTCTGTGCCTGGCCCTGGTCGCGCCGGTCCTGGCGGCGCTCCTGGCGCTGGCGCGCGCCGCCGACCACGGCCCCGGCGGCGGCCACTTCGCCGGCGCGGTTCTGGCGATACTGCTGCTTGGCATCGTCGCTGGCGCGATCGTAGATCGCTTCGTGCTGGTTGCCGCGCACCTGGGCACCTACAGCACCCGCCGCAGCGCCCGCGGCCGCGCCTTTGACCCGGCCACCAACATGCGGGCTGGTGCTGCCGCCGGCACTGTTGGCGGCGTTGTTGGCCACGGTGTTGCAATCATTGATATCCAGCTGCATCTGCTGGCTGCTCTGGCCCTTGAGCGGTACCACCGACTGGGCCTGGACTGCCGGCGCTGCCAAAAGCAGCACCAGCAGGTAACGCCACGAGCGCGTACGCATGGCACACCTCCACTGGATAGAAACCGCATCACTCAGAATAGTTGGGTCACGGGGTAGCTGCCGAACGCAGCGGCACCTCACGCAACAGCCAGGACAGCGCGAACGCCACGCTGGTGACAACCGCTGCCACCAGGAACACCCCATGCATCGCCCCGGAAAACGCCTGCAGGTAGGCCTGCTGCAGCGGCGCGGCCAGTGCGTGCACGGCCGTGGGTGACAGGCTCGCGGGGCCGCCGGGGGTGGCGGCGAAATCGCCGGACAGGCTGTTGAGCAGCGAATGGGAGAACAGCGCGCCGAACACCGACACGCCGACCGAGCCGCCAATCGAGCGGAACAGGGTCGCGCCCGAGGTGGCCACGCCCATGTGGCGCCGTTCGACGCTGTTCTGCACCGCCAGGATCAGCACCTGCATGACCATGCCCAGGCCTGCGCCCAACAGGCCCATGTACAGGTTCAACAGCAGCTTTGGCGTGTCCAGCTCGAGCCGGCTCAACAGCCCCAGGGCAATCACCTGCAGCAAGGTGCCGACGATCGGGAAGATGCGGTAGCGCCCCCAGCGGCTGATCAACCGCCCAGTAATGGCCGACACCACCAGCAGGCCGCCCATCAACGGCAGCATCTGCAAGCCGGCGCTGGTTGGCGTGGCGTCCTTGACCACCTGCATGTACAGCGGCAGGAAGGTCACCGAACCGAACAGCGACACGCCGACGATCAGGCCGATCAGCCCGGCCAGCACGAAGGTGCGGTGGCGGAACAGGTGCAGCGGCATGATCGGCTCGGCGGCGCGGCGTTGCTCGAAGATGAAACCGGCCAGGCCGATGACTGCGAACAGCGCCAGGCACAGGATGTCCAGCGACGCCAAGGGCACCAGGCTGCCGCCAAGGCTGGTGATCAGCACCAGCGAGCCCAGGGTCACGGTGAGGAAGAACGCGCCGATGTAGTCCACCACGTGCTTGACCGGCGCCACATGCGGGCGGAACACGCCGCCGATGACCAGCACCGCCAGCAGGCCAAGCGGCAGGTTGATGAAGAAGATCCAGTGCCAGGACAGGTGCTCGACCAGAAAACCGCCAATCAGCGGCCCGACCACGGTCGCCAGGCCAAACACGCCGCCGAACAGGCCCTGGTAGCGGCCCCGCTCGGCGGGCGGGATGACATCGCCGATGGCGGCCATCGCCACCACCATCAGGCCGCCACCGCCCAGCCCTTGCAAGGCGCGGAACAGGATCAGCTGGGTCATGTCCTGGGCCAGGCCGCACAGGGCCGAGCCGAGCAGGAACAGGGCAATGGCGATCTGCAGCACGCGCTTGCGCCCATACAGGTCGCCGAACTTGCCATACAGCGGCACCACCACGGTCGAGGCCAGCAGGTAGGCGGTGACCACCCAGGACAGCCAGCGCAGGCCGCCCAGGTCGCTGACGATGGTGGGCAGGGCAGTGGAGACGATGGTCTGGTCGAGGGCGGCGAGGAACATCACCAGCATCAAGGCGCCGAGCAGCCAGGGGATGGAAGCCTTGGGCGCGTCGTCGGTGACCGGCGCCAGGGTGGATTGGGAGGTGCGTGCGTTCATGTTCAGTGGGCCTCGCCCTGGGCGTACTGGCGCCCGGTGGCCTCAAGGCCGGCCAGCGCGAAGTGGTACAGGTGGTCGCTCACCTCGTCGGCCGGCATGCCGAGAATCTCGTGCAGGGCGCTGGAGGTGCCGCGCGGGCCGATCAGCAGCATCGCCCAGGGCGCCGTGACGCAGAGGATGCAGCGGGTCAGTGCGGGCGCCTCCAGCGGGATGGCGGTGATCTCGCTGAACAGCCCCTTGAGCAGTGCCAGCTTCAGCGGCGTGCCGGCCTGCAGGTGGGCCTGGCCATGCGGGCTGGGCGCCAGCACTTCGGCGGCCAGCACGCGCAGGTGCCAGTTGTTGCGCACCTGGGTGGCCTTGCTGACCACCAGTTCGATCAGCTCGCGCAGCCGTTGCGTTGCCGGCTGCTGGCCAAGGGTGATGCGCTGCAGGTCGGCGATGTCCAGGAACCGCCGGCGGGCCTCATCGAGCACCGCCAGGTAAAGGCCGTTGCGGCTGCCGAAGTGATAGTTGATCGACGCCAGGTCGACCTCGGCCTTGGCCGCCACCGCCTTGTTGCTGGCTTCGGCGTAGCCGACGGCGGCGAACAGTTCACCGGCTGCCTGCAGGATGCGGGCACGGGTGGCTTCGCCATCCTTGCGGGGTTCACGCTGGGTAGTCGCCATGGTCTGGTTTCCTTGTAGGGATGTGCCGAGACTGGGTCAGTTTTAACTTAAATTCAATTTAAATTTAGTGATGACGACGAAAGGCACCCGCGCACGCAAAGCCGACCGGACGGCGCCCACCACTAGGGCCAGAGGCTTCACCTATGGTATACAAGCTGTTACCGCTACCATCATCGTCCGCCACCTGGAGGCGTCGACGCTTGGCTGGTGATGTTCTTGCCCTGCTGCCCTGATTGAGAAACGGAGATTCGCCGATGACCGCCACCGACCGTCTGAGCCTGCTGCAATTCGAGCACCTGGGCCTGGACGATGTTGCCGCTGCCGAATTCAAGATCGCGCTCAAAGCATTGCGCGACCTGGCGCTGGAAGACCGCTACGAACACCACGCCGCCCTGCACCTGGGCGACATCGCTGACGCCGAAGACCGCCAGCAACTGGAAGAGGCCCGCAACTGGGGCATCGGCTTCCTGCAAGGGGTGACCTGTGCCAAGGGCCTCTCCCAGGCCCAGACCGACGGCCTGCGCCGGGTCTTCCAGACGGCGGCCGAACGCACCCTGGCACGCATCCGCAGCTGATCCGCGCTTCGCCCGCACGGCGAGGGCAGGGTATCGATGATCAGGTCGATGCCCTGGCCTCGCCGTTTTGCCATCCCCGCCCGCAATTCGTGTTCCTTCCCTGCACAAGTACATTTTCCTACTAGGCTTGCACCTGTCAGCGTGCAGGAAGGCCTGGAATGACTGCTTGTTACAAGACTGTCCTCAGGGAAACCACATGAGCATGAACCGGCCCGGCAACCTGGTCATCTGCGAATACTGCGATGCGGTGTACGCGCGTGCGCCCGTGCAGCGGCACCAGCGTGCGCTGTGCCCGCGCTGCGGCGGTGTGCTGTACCGCCATACCAGCCTCAGCGTGCAGCAGCGCCTGGCACTGAGCGTCACCGGCGCGGTGCTGCTGGTGTTCGCCAACCTCTACCCGATGATGACCATCGGCATGCAGGGGCTGACCAACTCGGCCACCCTGTGGGATTCGGTGCTGATCCTGAGCAGCGGTAGCATCACCTTCATCGCCCTGGTGATGGCCCTGGCCGTGATCTTCGCCCCCGTGCTGCAGATCGCCTTGTTGTGCTGGCTATTGAGCTTCGCCCTGGCCGGCCGCCGGGCGCCCGGGTTCGCCCTGTGCATGCGCTGCCTGGAGGGCCTGCGGCCCTGGAGCATGCTGGAAGTCTGCCTGCTGGGCGCGCTGGTGGCCGTGATCAAGCTGGCCGGCCTGCTCGATGTGATCCCCGGCATCGGCCTGATCGCCCTGGCCGCACTGAGCATGCTCATCATCTATATCGCCGGGCGCGACATCCGCGACCTGTGGGAGCTGGTATGAGAACACCGCTGCAGGCCGAGGACCTGGGCCTGTGCCTGTGCCACGGCTGCGGCCAGGCCTGTGACCTGCGCGACGGCGCGCACACCTGCAACCGCTGCGGTGCGCCGCTGCACCCGCGCAAGAGCAACGCCATCAGCCGCGGCTGGGCCTTTCTGCTGGCGGCGCTGGTGTTCTACATCCCGGCCAACCTGCTGCCGGTCATGCACACCGAAATGCTCGGCAGCGGCAGCGACAGCACCATCGGTGGCGGGGTGCTGGAGTTCTGGGAAGCCGGCGCCTGGGACATCGCCCTAATCATCTTCATCGCCAGCATCGGCGTGCCGGCGGTGAAGTTCTTTTCCCTCGGCCTGCTGCTGTTCACCGCCCAGAGCGGCTCGCGCTGGGCGCGCCGGCAGCGCTCGCAGCTGTACCGCGCCGTGGAGCTGATCGGCTACTGGTCGATGCTCGATGTGATCGTGGTGGCGCTGGTGGCTGCCCTGGTGCAGTTGCGCGGCCTGGGCACCATCGAGCCGCGCCCGGGCATCCTGTTTTTCGGCATGGTGGTGGTGCTGACCATGTTTTCGGCAATGAGCTTCGACCCACGCTTGATCTGGGACGACCCTGGCAACGACGGAGGCGGCACCGATGGCGCAAGCGAGTGACAACCGAGAAGGCCCAGGGCAGGCGCAGATTCGTACCCGGCGCTGGAATGTATCGCTGGTGTGGATCGTGCCGATCCTGGCGATCCTGGTCGGCGCTTCGCTGGTGGTGCGCAACTGGATGCAGCAAGGGCCGGTGATCTCGATTTCGTTTCCTTCCGGCGAAGGCCTGGTGGCGCACAAGACCCAGGTCAAGTACCGCAGCGTGGTGATTGGCGAGGTGACCACGGTGGACCTGGCCGAGGACCACAAGAGCGTGCTGGTCAAGGTGCAGCTGTCCAACGATGCCAAGTCGTTCGCCACCGAAGGCGCGCGCTACTGGGTGGTGCGCCCGCGGATTGGCGCCGGGGGCATTTCCGGGGTGGATACGCTGTTGTCGGGCAGCTTCATCGGCGCCGATGCCGGTGAATCGAAGGCGCCGGCAAAAAACTTCACCGGCCTGGACCTGCCGCCGCCGATCACCTATGGCGAGAAGGGCAAGCGCTTCAAGCTCAGCGCCAGTGACCTGGGTTCGCTGGATATCGGCTCGTCGATCTACTACCGCAAGATCCCGGTGGGCGAGGTGGTGTCCTTCAATCTGCAGGAGGATGGCAAGGGCGTGGAAATCGGCGTGTTCGTGCAGGCGCCCTACGATGCCTTCGTCACCGACGACACGCGCTTCTGGAACGCCAGCGGCGTCGACATGCAGATCGGCGCCAATGGCCTGAAGGTCGATACCGAGTCGCTGTCGTCGATCCTGGTGGGCGGGCTGGCATTCGGCTCGCCCGACTTCGCCCCCGACGCCCACCCCGCCCAGGACCAGGCGCAGTTCCAGCTGTTCGCCGACCGCGAAACGGCGCTGTCGCCGCCCAACGGCCAGGCCCAGTACCTGCAGCTGCGCTTCGACCAGGCCATGCGCGGCCTGTCGGTGGGCGCGCCGGTGGAGTTCAAGGGGGTGGAATTCGGCAAGGTCACCTCGATCCAGCTCGACTACGACCCGGTCAAGCAGAGCTTCCCGGTGGTGGTCGATGCGGTGATCTACCCGCAGCGCCTGGGCCCGGTGCACCAGAAGATGCTCGGCGTGTTCAAGCAGACCCCAGGCGACATGGCCGGCGCCCGGCGCCTGATCGGCACCTTCGTCGAGCACGGCCTGCGTGCCCAGGCGCGCAGCGGCAACCTGATCACCGGGCAGATGTTCATCTCCCTGGACTTCTACCCCGATGCGCCCAAGGTCACCTTCGACATGGCGGCCGAACCCATCGTCATCCCCACGCTGCCGGGCAGCCTGGAAAAGCTCCAGGAACAGCTGCAGCACTTCATCGCCCGTATCAGCAAGTTGCCGCTGGAGAGCATCGCCAACAACCTCGACGGCAGCCTGCGTGACCTGCGCGCCAACCTCAAGCAGTTCAATGGCCAGACCTTGCCTGGGGTGAAAACCACCCTGGACGAGATCCACAAGACCTTGCAGACCGCCAACGCGGCGATCTCCGAGGACTCGCCGCAACGCGAACGGCTGGGCGAGACGCTGGACGAGCTGGAACGCATGTCGCGCTCCTTGCGCGACCTGTCGGACTACCTGGGCCGCCACCCCGAATCGCTGATTCGTGGCCGGCCGAAGGCGGCCGGTGCAGACAACCTGAAACCCTGAGGGCGCAGGCCAGAGGAGTGCCACCCGATGCATCGAATGCGCAACCTGTGTGGGGCCGCTGTGCTCACGCTGCTGTGGGGCTGCAGCAGTACGCCGAACAACTACCACACCCTGGTGCCGGCCCAGCCGGTGAAGAGCGGCGGCCAGCCGGTGCTGGTTGGCCGGGTGGTGCTGCCGCCGCAGGTGGACCGCCCGCAATTGGTGGTGCGCCAAGGTGCCAGTGGCCTGGCGATTCTGGAAACCGAGTGGTGGGGCGCCAACCTGGTCGACGAGTTCCGCAGTGCCCTGCAGGACTTGTTGGGTGGCCCGGCTGCCGGTGCCAAGGCGCTGCTCAGGGTGGATGTGCAGCGCTTTGACAGCGTGCCCGGGCAATACGCCGCGCTGGACACGCTGTGGCGCCTGAAACGCCCGGGCGAGGCCGAGCTGACCTGCCGCACCGCGGTGCAGACGCCGGCCGACAACAGCATCAACAGCCTGGTCAACGCCCAGCAGGCCAACCTGCGCAAGCTCGCCGAAGCCGTGCGGGCGGCGGCGGTGCCGGGCAGAAGCGCTTGCCCGTCCCTGCAATGACCCGGGCGCTGGCCGGCTGCGGGCTCAGCGCATGTGCAGGATGATCGGGCTGCTGCTGGCGGGGTCGGTATGCCCGCGCAGCTTGCCGACGGCCTTGGCCTGCACCGCGCCGCCATGGTTGCCCCAGGTGCTGCGCACGAAGCTCAGCACCTCGGCAATCTCCTGGTCCGACAACTGCTCGCGGAAGGCCGGCATGCGGTAGGCATCCGGCAGCCCCGCCGCGACGATGCGTTGCGAGCCATTGAGGGTGATGTTGATGGCCGAGGCATCTTCCTTGGCCAAGGCCGAGGTGGCGCCGGCCAGCGGCGGCATCCATTCGCGCTGGCCCTTGCCGTCCAGGCCATGGCAGGTGGCGCAGCGGGTCAGGTAGGTGTGCGCGCCGGGGCGGTCCAGGCGCTCGCCGGCGTTTGCCTGGTACTGCCAGGGCGTGCCGTCGCGCCCCGGGTCGCCCGGCAGCGACTTGAGGTAGCGGGCGATCGCCGCCAGGTCGTCATCGGCCATGAACTGGGTGGAGTTGTTGAACGCCTCGGTCATCGAACCGAACACCACCGCGTGCTGGTTACGCCCAGTCTTGAGAAACTGCACGATCTGCGCCTCGCTCCAGCGGCCCAGGCCGGTGTTGTGGTCGGTGCGCAAGCTGGGCGCGTACCAGCCGTCGAGCAAGGCGCCGGCGAGGAAGGGCGCGCCGGCTTCGTCCAGGGCCTTTTCGTTGAACGCCAGGCCACGCGGGGTATGGCAGCTGCCGCAGTGGCCCGGGCCCTGGACGATGTAGGCGCCGCGGTTCCACAGCGCGTCCTGGCCAGGCTTGCCAGCGTAGGGTGTGGTGGGGGCGAACAGGCCGTTCCACAGGGCGATGGGCCAGCGCAGGTTCAACGGCCAGGGGATGTCGCTGGGGATGTTGGCCTGCTGCGCGGGCTGCACGCCGTGCATGAAGAAGGCATACAAGGCGCGCACATCGTCATCGCTGAGCTTGGCGTAGGAGGGGTAGGGCATGGCCGGGTACAGGCGCTTGCCGCCCGGGGCCACGCCATGGCGAACCGCGCGGTCGAAGTCGGCCAGGCTGTAGGCGCCGATGCCGGTGGCGCGGTCAGGGGTGACGTTGGTGGCATGGATCGCGCCCAGCGGGGTGGCCATCTGCAGCCCGCCGGCAAACGGCTTGGCGCCGGGCAGGCTGTGGCAGGCCACGCAATCGCTGAGCCTGGCCACATACTCGCCACGGCTGACCAGCGCCGGGTCGGCGCTGGCGGCCTGTTCGGCGGCAAAGGGCGAGTCGGGCTCGCGGGTCACGTACCAGGCCAGCAGGCCTGCGGCGAGCAGGCAGGGCACTGCCAGCCAGCCCAGGGTCGTTGCCAATCGGCGTTGGGTCATGGGGCCGTCCTTGTCCGGTCAGCTGAAGGTGTAGCGGCTCAGGGGCAGGCTGCGGATGCGCTGGCCGGTAAGGTGCGCCACCGCATTGGCCACCGCCGGCGCCACCGCAGGCAGCGGCGGCTCGCCGATGCCGCCCATCTTCTCGCCGCTTTCGACGATGCGTACATGCACCCGGGCCATGCGCGAAGCCGGCAGGATCGGGTACAGGTCGTAGTTGCGCGCACGCGGCTTGCCGTCCAGGTACACCGCCTCCTCGACCAGCGTCTGCGACAGGCCCAGGGCCACGGCGCCGTTGACCTGGGCTTCGATGATCGCCGGGTTGACGATGCTGCCGGGGTCGATGGCCTGCCAGATGTCGTGCACCTTGACCTGGCCCTGTTCGATCGACACCTCGGCAATCACCGCCGCCTGGGAGCCGAACGGCGAGGCCATGGCCACGCCGCGGGCGCGCTTGCTGCCGTCCTCGGCGGTGAACGGGCCGCGCTTCCAGCCACCGGAGAGCTCACCGACCGCATTGAGCAGGGTGGTCAGCCGGGGGTTGTCGCGCAGCAGGTGCAGGCGCAGCTCGAAGGGGTCCTTGCCGCCCTTGTCGGCCAGCTCGTCGAGAAATGCCTCGTAGAAGAAGTCGTTCAGCGAGTTGCCGACCGAACGCCAGTAGCCGAGCATCGCCGGGCCTTTCACGTAGATCTGCGCGATGCGCTTGTTGGCAATGGCGTAGGCCTTGCCCGACAGGCCTTCGAGGGCGGTGGGGTCGATCTTTTCGCCTTGCTTGCCGGCCAGGGCTTCGGTCGGGCCCTCGGTGGCGCTCACCGCTTCCAGGGCCACGGGCAGGCCGTCGGCATCCAGGCCTGCGCGGAACTTGACCACGGCCACTGGGCGCAGCACATCGCGCAGAAACTCCTCCTCGCGGCTCCATATGAGCTTCACTGGCCGGCCCACGGCCTTGGCCAGGGCGATGGCCTGCGGGTAGGGGTTGGCCGAGTCATACAGGAAGTGGCGGCCGAAGAAGCCGCCGAGCAGCGGTGAGTGCAGGGTGATCTGCGCAGGGGCCAGGCCCGTGCGCTTGGCGATGTCGTCGCGGAACATGTCCGGTGCCTGGTTCGGCAGCCACACCTCCAGCGAGCCATCGGGGTTGAAGCGCGCCAGCGCCGAGGGCGGCTCCAGCTGGGCGTGGTTGAGGTACTGGTTGTGGTAGGTGGCCTCGACCTTGGTCTTGGCATTGGCCAGCGCGCCTTGCACATCCCCTTCGTGTTCATCGTCGCGGGCCGGGCCTTGCTGGGCCGCGAGGTGATCGCGCCAGGCGTCGCTGGAAAAGTCTGCCGGCATGGCGCGCACCTGGCTGTCTGCGGCCGGTTCCTGCCAGTCGACCTGCAGCGCTTCGACGGCGCGCTTGGCATGCCACCAGCGTTCGGCCACCACCGCCACGGCGCCGGGCAGCTGGTGCACCGAGTGCACGCCCGGCAGGCCCTGCACCTGGTCCTGGTTGCGCACGCTGCCCACCGTCATGCCCAGGCGCGGGGCGTGCTGCACGGCGGCGTGGAGCATGCCGTCGAGCTTGATGTCGATGGTGTACAGGGCCTTGCCGGTGGACTTGTCGTAGGCGTCCACGCGCCGCACCGGCTTGCCGATCCAGCGGAACTGGCTGGGGTCGCGCAGCTTGACGCTGGCAGGGTCCGGCACCGGCAGGTCCATGGCGCGCCCGGCCAGTTCGCCGTAGGCCAGCGCGCGGCCCGAGGCGCTGTGCAGCACCTTGCCAGGTTCGGTGCTCAGCTCGCCCAGCGGCACGCCCCATTGATCGGCGGCCGCCTGCATCAGCATGGCCCGGCACAGGGCGCCGAGGCGGCGCATGTTCGGGTAGCTCATGCGCACCGACATGCTGCCGCCGGTGATGCGCATGCCGTTTTCCATCACCACGTAGGCTTCACCGGGCGGGGCGCTGTCGACCAGGAAGGTGGCCGGGTCGGCGTCCAGTTCTTCGCCGACGATCTGCGCCATGGCGGTGTAGGTGCCTTGCCCGCCCTCCATGAACGGGCACAGCAGGCGCACGCTGCTGTCCGGGCGGATTTCCAGGAACGCCGGCACCTGGGTGCCGCGTTCGGTGGCGCTGGCGGTGGCCGCCTGCACCCGGGCGCTGCCCAGGGGCAGCCCGAAGCCCAGGACCAGCGCACCGATCGCGGTGCCGGCTACGAAGCGTCGGCGCGACAGGTTGACGGCTTCGCCCACGGGCAGGTCGAGCAGGCTGGCGGGGGTATCGAAGGGCGCGTTCATCAGGCCTTCTCCCCTTGGGCCAGTGCGTGCACGGCGGCATGGATGGCGTTGTAGGTGCCGCAGCGGCACAGGTTGACCATCGCCGCGGCAATCTGCTCGTCGCTGGGGCTGGCGCTGTGCTTGAGCAGCGCCGTGGCCGCCATCACCTGGCCGGACTGGCAGTAGCCGCACTGGGCCACCTGATGTTCGACCCAGGCGGCCACCACGCGCTTGCCCACGGCGTCGGCCTCGATGGCTTCGATGGTGGTCACCTCGCGCCCGACCACGCCTGCCACCGGGGTGACGCAGGCGCGCACCACGTTGCCGTCCACCAGCACCGAACACGCGCCGCACTGGGCCAGGCCGCAGCCGTACTTGGTGCCGGTCATGCCCAGGTCGTCGCGCAGCACCCACAGCAGGGGCGTGTCGGCTTCAGCCTCGACCTGGTAGGTCTGCTGATTGATTCGAAGTTCCATGGCTCACCTGCTGATCATCGGTTGTCGTCGCCTGGGGAATACGTTGTCCCCCAATCTAGAAACGCTAGCACACAGCTGAAACCATTCGTCTGGCGGGGGCTGCAGGTTCAGAGGATCAGGCAAGCAATCCGGCGGAATGCGCAAATGGGTGGCGGCCCCATCGTCGGCAAGCCGGCTCCCGCAGAGGCTGCAGCGCGCTTGAGGCCCGCGGTGCCGACAAACAGGACTTCCAGCGGAAAAACCCGGATAATGCCGGCCAAATTTCGTTTTGCACGCTCAAATCACGGTAATCCCGCATGGAAATCAAGGTCAATTTTCTCGACAACCTTCGTCTTGAAGCCAAGTTCGACGACTTCACGGTGATCGCCGACCAGCCGATCCGCTACAAGGGCGATGGCTCGGCGCCGGGGCCGTTCGACTATTTCCTTGCCTCCTCGGCGCTGTGCGCGGCGTACTTCGTCAAGCTGTACTGCCAGACCCGCGATATCCCCACCGAAAATATCCGCCTGTCGCAGAACAACATCGTCGACCCCGAGAACCGCTACAACCAGATCTTCAAGATCCAGGTCGAGCTGCCCGAAGACATCGGCGAGAAGGACCGCCAGGGCATCCTGCGTTCCATCGACCGCTGCACGGTGAAGAAGGTGGTGCAGACCGGCCCCGAATTCATCATCGAACAGGTCGACAACCTCGACGCCGATGCCCAGGGCCTGCTGATGCCGGTGGCCGACACCAGCACCTACATCCCCGGCAAGGACCTGCCGCTGGAGCAGACCATCGCCAACATGTCCGGCATCCTCGCAGGGCTCGGCATGAAGATCGAGATCGCCTCGTGGCGCAACATCGTGCCCAACGTCTGGTCGCTGCACGTGCGCGACGCGCAGTCGCCGATGTGCTTCACCAACGGCAAGGGCTCGACCAAGGAGGCCGCGCTGGCCTCGGCGCTGGGCGAGTTCATCGAGCGGTTGAACTGCAACTTCTTCTACAACGACCAGTTCTGGGGCGAAGAGATCGCCAACGCGCCGTTCGTGCATTACCCCAACGAGCAGTGGTTCAAGCCCGGCCCCAAAGACGCGCTGCCGGCCGAGATCCTCGATGAGTACTGCCTGGAAATCTACAACCCGGACGGCGAGCTGCGCGGCTCGCACCTGTACGACACCAACTCGGGCAACACCGAGCGCGGCATCTGTTCGCTGCCGTTCGTGCGCCAGTCCGATGAGCAGGTGGTGTACTTCCCGTCCAACCTGATCGAGAACCTGTTCCTCAGCAACGGCATGAGCGCCGGCAACACCCTGGCCGAAGCCCAGGTGCAGTGCCTGTCGGAAATCTTCGAGCGGGCGGTCAAGCGCGAGATCCTCGAGGGCGAGCTGGCCCTGCCGGACGTGCCGCAGCAAGTGCTGGCCAAGTACCCGGGCATCCTCGCCGGCATCCAGGGCCTTGAAGAGCAGGGCTTCCCGGTGCTGGTCAAGGATGCCTCGCTGGGCGGTGAGTTCCCGGTGATGTGCGTGACCTTGATGAACCCGCGCACTGGCGGCGTGTTCGCCTCGTTCGGCGCCCATCCAAGCTTCGAAGTGGCGCTGGAGCGCAGCCTGACCGAGCTGCTGCAAGGGCGCAGCTTCGAGGGCCTGAACGACCTGCCGCAGCCGACCTTCGAAAGCCACGCGCTGACCGAGCCGAACAACTTCGTCGAGCACTTCATCGACTCCAGCGGTGTGGTGTCGTGGCGCTTCTTCAGTGCCAAGGCCGACTTCGAGTTCGTCGAGTGGGACTTCTCCGGCCACGGCGAAGACTCCAACAGCCAGGAAGCCGCGACCCTGTTCGGTATCCTCGAGAGCCTGGACAAGGAGGTGTACATGGCCGTGTACGACAACCTCGGCGCCACCGCCTGCCGCATCCTGGTGCCGGGCTATTCGGAGATCTACCCGGTCGAGGACCTGATCTGGGACAACACCAACCGCGCCCTGGGTTTCCGCGCCGATATCCTCAACCTGCACAGCCTCGACAACCGCGCCCTGCGCGCGTTGCTCAAGCGCCTGGACAACTGCGAGGTGGATGACTACACCACCATCACCACGCTGATTGGCGTGGAGTTCGACGACAACACGGTCTGGGGCCAGCTCACCATCCTTGAGCTGAAGCTGCTGATTTGCCTGGCGTTGAAGCGTTTCGAAGATGCCAAGGAGCTGGTCGAGGCGTTCTTGCAGTTCAACGACAACACCGTCGAGCGCGGCCTGTTCTACCAGGCGCTGAACGTGGTGCTGGAAGTGCAGTTGGACGATGAGCTGGAAATGGCAGATTACGAGGCCAACTTCCGCCGCATGTTCGGCAACCCGCGCATGGATGCGGTGCTGGGCTCGGTGGACGGCAGCGTGCGCTTCCATGGCCTGACCCCGACCAGCATGAAGCTCGAAGGCCTGGATCGCCATCTGCGCCTGATCGAGAGCTACAAGAAGCTGCACGCTGCGCGGGCCAAGGCGGTCTGAGGCGACCTGGCGGGCCTCATCGCCGGCAAGCCGGCTCCCACCTCAACTGTAGGAGCCGGCCTGGCGGCGGTGTGTGGGAGCCGGCTTGCCGGCGATGAGGCCGCCACAGGCAAACCCTTAGGCGGGCTAGTTCTTGCACTTGGCCATGACCACCTGGCAGGTGTTCGGCGTACCGCCCGAGCGCCCCGCATAGCGAATGCAGTTGTTCATCGACTTCTGCCTGGCAATGCTCAGCGTATTGCCCCAGGCCAGCCCCCCTTCGCCCGTGGTCGGCACCGCCTTGGCAAAGCAGTTGGAGCCAGGCGCCGCCGCGTACTGGCGCGCCTTGCTGCTCTTGCTCGAACACCCGGCCGCCAGCACCAGGGCCAGGGCGAGCAGGGCATGCGCGGCCCATTGCGCGTAGGGGGGAGCGGTGCGAGCGGTCATGCCAGTGCCTCTGCCAGGGGGAGGGTTAATGCTTTCAGGATAAGTCAATCAAGCCAAGCGGTGAACTTATCGGATGACTTGGCGATCCGTTGCTAAGCGCACCCCTGCGCAGGCCTGATGGACCGGGCAACCGCGCCCACGCCATCAGTTCCGGGTCACTGACTGATAAGGAGGCGCCGTGACCGCTACCGAGCAAACCCTCTACCGATGCACGCCCAGCCCACTGCATGCGATTCTGCTGGCCGGTACGGTGCCGCTGTTCCTCGGCGCCTTGTTGAGTGACATCGCCTACTTCAAGAGCTACCAGATCCAGTGGAGCAACTTCGCCGCCTGGCTGATCGCTGGCGGGCTGGTGTTCTGCGGCCTGGCGCTGTTGTTCGCGTTGGTCAACCTGGTTCGTGCCCCGCGCAAGGCTGGCCGCCCGACGTTGTATTTTTTGCTGTTGCTGGTGACCTGGGTGCTGGGGCTGGTCAACGCCTTCGAGCACGCCAAGGATGCCTGGGCCGTGATGCCAGCGGGCCTGGTGCTGTCGCTGATCGTCACCGTGCTGGCCTGCGTCGCCGCGTGGCTGGGCATGAGCAACCTGCGTTCGGGAGGTGTGGCATGAAGCCTTTGCAGGCGTTGCCCGTGTTGAGCGTGGCGCTGTTGCTGAGCGCCTGTGGCGGTGACGGCGAGGCCACCCAGGCGCTCGGCCCGGACCCGAAATTGCCGGCCCCGGAACGCGGCCTGCTGCCGAGCATGAAGATTGCCCAGCCGGCGCAGTGGGGCGAGCACAAGCCCAGCGTGCCCGAGGGCTACAGCATCACGGCCATCGCCACCGACCTGAAGATCCCGCGCCAGAGCCTGGTGCTGCCCAACGGCGACATCCTGGTGGCCGAGGGGCGCGGCGGCAATGCCGCGAAACTCAAGCCCAAGGACGTCATCGCCAGCCAGATCAAGGCCAAGGGCAACACCTCGGTCAAAGGCGGCAATCGCCTGACCTTGCTGCGCGATGCCGATGGCGATGGCACCTACGAGCTGCAGACCGTCTTCGCCGAAAACCTCAATGCGCCCTATGGCCTGGCCTTCGCAGGCGGCAAGCTGTACGTGGCCAGCCAGGATGCGCTGGTGCGCTTCGACTACCAGGAGGGCCAGACCAAGGCCAGCGGCGCGCCGACCAAGGTCACCGACCTGCCCGGCGAGATCAACCACCACTGGACCAAGTCGTTGGCCATCAGCCCCGACGGGCGCTACCTGTACGTGGGCATCGGCTCCAACAGCAACATCACCGAGCGCGGCATGGAGGCCGAGGTGGACCGGGCCATGGTCTGGCAGGTCGACGCCACCAGCGGCGCGCACCGGCCCTACGCCACCGGCCTGCGCAACCCCACGGCTCTGGCGATCCAGCCGGGCAGCGGGCAGCTGTGGGCGGTGGTCAACGAGCGTGACGAGCTGGGCCCGGACCTGGTGCCGGACTACCTGACCTCGGTGCGCGACGGCGCCTCCTATGGCTGGCCCTACAGCTACTGGGGGCAGAACGTCGATGAGCGGGTCAAACCGCAGAACCCGGCCAAGGTGGCCGCCGCGATCAAGCCCGACTACAGCCTGGGGTCGCACGTGGCCGCGCTGGGCGTGGGCTTCTCCCTGCCGGCCATGGGCGAGCGCTTTGCCGACGGCGTGTTCGTGGGCGAGCACGGCAGCTGGAACCGGCCGAACCCGGTGGGCTACAAGGTGATCTTCGTGCCGTTCAGCAACGGCAAGCCGGCCGGCGAACCAGTCGACTTCGCCACCGGCTTCCGGGGTGAGGACGGCAAGACCCGCGGCCGGCCGGTGGGCGTCACGGTCGACCCACGCGGGGCGTTGATCATCGCCGATGACCTGGCCAACACCGTGTGGCGGGTCACCCGCAACCGCTGAGCCTGGCGCAGGCTGCGTGGCAGCGCAGCGATCAGCTGCCACGCAGCCTGCGGCAGATCAATGCCAGGCGCGGATCAGCGACTATGCTTGTTTGCGCGTGAACTTCTCACGCACACGACTCCGGTCTTGAACACAGGGAAGCAGGCCTATGAATTCTCTTTGCACACTCGCACGTGCCGTTGCACTTGCAAGCTTGGTCGCCACTGCCAGCATCAGCGTGCAGGCGGCGGATATTCCGATTGCCAGCGAAGCACTGGAAAGCCATGTCAAAACCGAGGTCACGGCCATCGACCAGGCCAACCGCCAGGTGACGGTCAAGGGGCCGCACGACAAGCCTGTGACCTTTCAGCTGACGGAGAAGGCCAAGGCCTTGCCCAACCTCAAGGTGGGCGACCAGGTCGACATCTATGTCACCCGCGCGGTGGCCTATGTGCTCAACACCGACGTTGGCGGGGCGACCAAGGCCAGCGAAGAGTCCGGCACCATTCGCGCCACCAAGGACAACCCGAACCCGGGCGGCGAGGCGTTCCGCCAGGTCAAGGTGACTTCGCAGATCAAGAAGATCGACCTGAAGACCCACGAAGTGAGCCTGCTGCCGCCTGAAGGCAAGTTGCAGGTGGTGAAGGTCGAGAACCCAGACCTGCAGGCACGCATGAAAAACCTCAAGGTTGGCCAGACCGTCGATGCGATCTATACCGAAGTGCTGAGGGTGGAAACCTCGCGCTAAGCGCGGCTATTCATCTGACGAATAAGCAGGGTGCACCGTTTCGATTTCCATTCACCCTGTCAATTCACCCATGATGCACTCATCCGTTCTTGCGATGAGTGCATCCATGTCCAACAAGACCCTCCTGCTCAGTTTTCTTCCGCTGCTCATGGCCCTGTTCGCGGGGGCCGTGTTGCCATTTCAGGCGGCTGCCAATGCCACTGTCGGCCGTGCCCTGGGGCACTGGCTGTGGGGGGCGTTCACCTCGCTGACGGTCAGCTCCCTGGTGGTGATCGCCGCGCTGCTGATCCTGCGGGTGCCCATGCCCGACCTGGGCAAGGCCCTGCAAGGCCCCTGGTGGCTGTGGATCGGTGGTGTGCTGGGCGCCTTCTACGTGGCGGCTGCCGCGGCATTGATCCCGCGCCTGGGGACCGCAGGTTTCCTGGTGCTGGTGGTGGCGGGGCAGATCATCACCCCGGTGGTGGTCGACCACTTCGGCCTGATGGGCGTGCCCAGCAAGCCGATCAACCTGGCCAGGGTGGCAGGTGTGGTGCTGATCCTGGCGGGGGTGTTCCTGGTGCAGGGTACCTGGGCGTCGAGCCCGGCAGGCAGTGGCGCAGTCGTGGCCAAGCAGCCGGAAGGCTGATTACTGCCCGGGTTGGCTACACGCCCACACGGCCTCGCGCAACCAGCGGTGGCCGGGGTCGCTGTCCTTTCGCGTGTGCCAGGCCTGTTGGTAGGCCAGGGCAGGGATGGGCAGCGGCGGGGTGAACGCGCGCAGCGTCTTGTACGGGCGCAACGGGCCGACGGCGCGCCTGGCCACGGTCAGCACCAGGTCGGTGCCGGCGAGCACCTCCACCGCCGAGCTCCAGTGTGGCAACGCCAAGGCGATGCGCCGGCGCAAGCCGCGCTCGGCCAGGGCACGTTCGATTTCGTCGTGGGCATCGGGGCGCATGGCCATCAGCACATGCGGGCGGGCCAGCCAGTCGTCCAGCGTCAGGCCGCCCTTGGCGGGCAGTACCTGGCGGTCGGCGACGCTGATGAAACTGTCCTCGAACAGGGTTTGCGCGGTAATGGCCGGCGGCAGTTCGGGGAAGATGCCCAGCGCCAGGTCGAGTTCGCCATCGAGCAGCTGCGCGAGCATGGTCTCGCGGCTGGCCTGGCTGATGGCCAGGTCGACCCCCGGCGCCACCCGGCGTAGGTGGCGCACCAGCGGCGGCAGGATGATGCGCGAGGAATAGTCGGACAACGACAGGCGAAAGCGCCGCTGCGCCAGGGCCGGGTCGAAGCGCGGGGTGGCGAGCAGGCCGTTGAGGCTGCCCAGGGCATCCTGCAGCGGCTTGGCCAGGGCCTGGGCGCGGGCGCTCAGGGCCATCTGGCCGTTCTGGCGAATCAGCAGCGGGTCGTCGAAATGCGCGCGCAGTTGTGCCAGGGCATGGCTCACCGCCGGCTGGCTGCGGTGCAGGCGCAGTGCGGCGCGGGTGACGTGCCGTTCGCTGAGCAGGGCATGCAGGGCCAGCAGCAGGTTGAGGTCGATCTTGCGCAGTTCATCCATGGGGCGAATGGCCTGGTGGCTTTGGCGAAGGTGTTATCAGCCTAACAGATATGTTGGCCCCATCGCCGGCAAGCCGGCTCCCACAGCTAGCGCACCGAACCTTGTGGGAGCCGGCTTGCCGGCGATGAGGCCAGAACAGGCACAAAAGAGACCCACGGCGCTATAATCGCCGCCCGTTTCACTGTATCCGAGCACTCCAATGGGTCTTTCCGCCACTGCCACACCCGCACCGCGCCGCCTGGGCGCACCCTTGATCGCCCTGGCCCTGCTGTTGGCCGGCGCCTGGTTCCTCAACCTCAATGCCGGTTTCAAGCAGGTCTTGCTGCTGATCGTCGGCGCCGCCCTGGGCCTGACGCTCTACCACGCCGCCTTCGGCTTCACCTCGGCCTGGCGCGTGTTCATCAATGAACGCCGCGGCGCCGGCCTGCGCGCGCAGATGGTCATGCTGACCCTGGCCGTGCTGCTGTTCTTCCCGGCACTGGCGGCAGGCAACCTGTTCGGCAACCCGGTCACCGGGCTGGTGGCGCCGGCCGGGGTGTCGGTGGTGTTCGGCGCCTTCATCTTCGGCATCGGCATGCAGCTGGGCGGCGGCTGCGCCTCGGGCACGCTGTTCACCGTCGGCGGTGGCAATGCACGGATGCTGGTGACCCTGTTGTTCTTCATCATCGGCTCGGTCACCGCCACCCACCATGCCGACTGGTGGTTCGCCCTGCCATCGTTCCCGGCCACCTCGATCGTCCAGGCCTGGGGCGTTGCGCCGGCCTTGCTGGCGAGCGTCGCGGTGTTCGCCCTGATCGCCTGGGCCACCGTGGTCCTGGAAAAGCGCCGCCATGGCGCCCTGGAAGCGCCGGCCAGCAGCGAGCATCAGGGCCTGCGCCGCTTCCTGCGCGGCCCCTGGCCCCTGCTGTGGGGCGCCATCGCCCTGGCGCTGCTCAACTACGCCACCCTGGCCCTGGCCGGGCGGCCTTGGGGCATCACCTCGGCCTTCGCGCTGTGGGGCGCCAAGGCCCTGTCCAGCTTCGGCTTGGATGTCTCCAGCTGGGTGTTCTGGCAGGCGCCAGCCAATGCCAAGGCGCTGGCCTCGCCGCTGTGGCAGGACATCACCACGGTCATGGACATCGGCATCGTGCTCGGCGCATTGCTGGCGGCAGGCCTGGCCGGGCGCTTCGCACCGAGCCTGAAGATTCCGCTGCCGTCGCTGGTCGCTGCGGTGATCGGTGGCCTGCTGCTGGGTTATGGCTCGCGCCTGGCCTATGGCTGCAATATCGGCGCGTACTTCAGTGGCATCGCCTCCGGCAGCGTGCATGGCTGGTTGTGGCTGCTGGCGGCCTATTGCGGCAACGTCATCGGCGTGCGCCTGCGCCCGCTGTTCTTTGCCGGCGAGCGCCGGCCGGTGGCACTCACCGGCTGCTGAGCAACTGCTTCACCGGGTGCAGGTATCATCTGCACCCAGCCTGATTGTTCGATTCCTGGCTGCTAATTAGCCTGAGCGGGTCTACCCACTCTCAAGGAATCGAACATGGCCACCCGTATCGTCCTCAGCGCCACCGGCGGCGCCGACGTCCTGCAGCTGCAAGCGCTGCAGGCCCAACAGCCTGGCCCCGGCCAGGTCTGGCTGGAACAGCGCGCCATCGGCGTCAACCCTCTCGACATTCTGCAGCGCAAAGGCGGCGCGCCACTGGCGTTGCCTTCGGGCCTGGGGCTGGAAGGCGCCGGGCGGGTCATCGCGGTGGGCGAGGGCGTGCTCAACGTGCAGCCAGGTGACCGGGTAGGCTACGCCACTGGCCCGGTCGGGGCTTACGCCAGCGGCCGCCTGTATCCGGCAGAGCGCTTGGTGAAGCTGCCGCAGGGGTTGAGCGAGGAAGCGGCGGCGGCGGTGCTGTTCAAAGGGATTACCGCGCAGTACCTGCTCAAGACCACCTACCCGGTCGGGCCGGGCACCCAGATTCTGCTTTATGGCGCCGCTGGCGCGCTTGGCCAGTTGCTGGCGCCGTGGGCGTGCCATCTGGGGGCGACCGTGATTGGCGTGGTTTCGCGGCCGCAAAGCGTTGCCCGGGCGCAAGCGGCGGGGTGCCAGCATGTGCTGGTATTCGACGCCGCCACCCTGGCCGGCCAGGTGCGTGAACTGACCCAGGGGCAGGGCGTCGATGTGGTGTACGACTGCGTGGGCAAGGACTCGCTGCAGGCTTCGCTCGACAGCTTGCGCCCGCGTGGGCTGCTGGTGTCGTTCGGCGGCACCTCGGGTGCGCCGGCGCCTGTCGAGGTGGCCACCCTCAATGCCAAGGGCTCGCTGTACCTGACGCGGCCTTCGCTGGCCGCGCACACCGCGACCACCGAAGAGTACCAGCAGCGCGCCTGCGATGTGCTGGCGGCGGTCACCGAGGGTATCATCCGGCCCACGGTGTGGCGCCGTTACCCATTGGCCGAGGCGGCCAGGGCCCATGGGGACCTGGAGCAAGGCCTGTCGCAAGGGGCGCTGGTGCTCACCGCCTGATTGCCGATCTCGCCACCGAGCCTTGCCATGGACGCCTTTGACAGCCGCCGCGCCGATGAACTCGCCACCTTGCTGGCCCTGCACGAGCAGGGCTCGTTTGCCGCTGCCGGGCGCCAGCTGCAGCGCCACCCCACGGTGCTGTCCAGGCGCCTCGGCGCCCTGGAGCAGCGCCTGGGCATCCGCCTGGTGGAGCGCACTACCCGGCAACTGCGCTTCACCGACGAGGGCGAGCGGCTGGTGACGCGAGTGCGCGAGGCCAACCGCCTGATCGCCGAGGCAGAGCAGGAGGCTGCCGAGGGTGCGGCGGCGGTGCGCGGGCGCATGCGCCTGGCATTGCCGGCGGCCATGGGCCGGCGCTGGCTGAGCGGTATGCTGGCCGATTTCGTGCTGGCCTACCCGCAGGTGACGGTCGAGGCCGAGTACGCAGACCGCTTCGTCGACCTGGTGGGCGAGGGCTTCGATGCCGCCATCCGCATCGGTGAACTGGCCGACAACCGCCTGGTGGCCACTCGGCTGTGCGACCACCTGCGCATTCTGTGCGCCTCGCCGCAGTATTTGGCGCGCGCGGGAGAGCCCGAATTTCCCGCACAGCTCTCGCAGCATAATTGTTTAGGTTTCAGTGGTTTACGGTCGTTTCCTGAATGGCGACTCACCCGTGGAAACGAAGGCGTGAGTGTCAAGATCAGTGGCTCGTTGCGCGCAAACGACAACGAGGCCCTGCTGGAAGCGGCGCGGCGTGGTGTAGGGATTCTTGCTGGCGGCGACTGGCTGATGGTCGAGGACATTGCCGCCGGGCGCCTGGTGCGGGTATTGCCGCAATGGCAGCTGGATGTGGCAGCGGGCATCTACCTTGTACGCCCCACGGCACGCCTGAATACGGCGGCCATGGGGGCGTTCAAGGAGTGGCTGCAAGCGCGCTTCAAAGATGGCGCGCCATGGCGGTAACTAGAATAAGTGTTAGCAAAGCCTGCTAACTAGCTGATTCAAAAGGATTTAACGTTTGGCAATTGCATGCTGAACGCACTGTTCATAGTAAGTCTGCTTGATCGCGGGCGGCTTCAGTTGCGAGCGGCTGTTGTAGGTCTGCTCGGTAATGCCGAAGGCGGTCATGCGCATCCATGGCTTGGCGAACTTGCGCGCCTGCAGCTTGTTACGCGTGGCGTACAGGGTAACCCCGGAAAGCTTGGCCTGCTGGGCCTCGGCGGCGATCTGCGAACCCCAGTTACAGACCTGGCGATCATTCTGGCTCAGCGTCCTGGCGTGGGCGCCGAAAGCGGTCGAGACCAGCATGCAGCCGGCCATCGTTGCTAGAAATACCCGCATGTTGCTGTCCTAAGCATCTGAAGATGAAAGGAGTTTGCCTCTGCTTGCGCAGGCTGGGGGCCAGTATTTTGCCGCAATCGTGGTGGCGATCCAAAAGCGAAGTGCCAGAACGGCTATCGCCTCTTTGGAGGATAGGGAAGGAAAAAACGATCGCGGAGACAGGCACAAGCCCGCCGCCCGCATCCACGGGAAGTGTTCTGGGACCAGCAGAGGGTGACCGGGGAAGCGGGGGCGACGTTGCGCCGCCCCGCGATCAAAACTAACGAAGCTTGGGGTCAGGCGGCGTGTTGGCGCTTGACCTGGGCCTTGCGCACCTGGGCGCGGCAGGCGTCGCCGAAGGCCTGGAAGATCTTGATCGAGTCAGGGTTCTTCGCGGCTTGCCATTCCGGGTGCCACTGCACCGCGAACAGGAACGGCGAGATGCTTGGCGCGTGGATCGCCTCGACCAGGCCGTCTTCGGCGTGGGCGATTGGCTCGATGCCGGCGCCGAGGTTGCGCAGGCCCTGGCCATGCAGCGAGTTCACGCGAATCTCGTCGGTGCCGAGGGTGTCACGCAGCCAGCTGCCTGGCTTGATCTTCACGCTGTGAACCTGGGCGTACTGCACCTCGACCGGGTCTTCCGGGTTTTCCCGGTGGTCGTTGAAGCCAGGCTCTGCGTAGACCTTCTGGTAGATGTCGCCACCCAGCGCCACGTTGATTTCCTGCATGCCACGGCAGATGCCGAAGATGGGCAGGCCGCGCTTGAGCGCTGCCTTGACCAGCGGGATATCGAACAGGTCGCGGTTGACGTCCTGGCCTTTGCCAGGGGTCTGGTTTTCCTGGCCGTACAGGCTCGGCTCGATGTTGCTGCCGGCACCGGTCAGGTACACGCCGTCGGCCATGTCCAGATAGGTCTCGAGGTCTTCGACGCCACAGCAGGTGGGCACCAGTACCGGGACGCAATCGGAGAACTCGACCAGCGGGGTGATGTATTTGTGGGTCATGACCTGGTAGTCATGGCCTTTGCGCTCTTGGCTGCCCATGGTCATCAGGACGACGGGTTTGCGCAGGGAGGGTTGCTTGTTGCCAATGTTGCTGTTGGACATATGTCACCTTATGGCAGGTTCGACCTACCGTTGTTGTGCAGGCGCACGGCTCAGGGCCTGGTGTGTCACCTGAAGCCCCGAGCACTGCCGGCTCGTCAGAGGCGACGATTCCGGTCGGGGCTTGGAGATAGCTTGCCAGAGCCGTTCGATATGTCAAACGGCTGAAGGGGCCGTGGGGAGGGGTTTTGCGCCGATTTCAAGGGGCTGAAACCCTTGCGAGCCTGAGGCGGCAAGGGTTTGCCAGGGGGTGAGGTCAATAATATTTAACGACGCAGTTGGTTCATTGCAGCGGTGCAATGAAGGGGGCCTTGCGGCCCCATCGCCGGCAAGCCGCCCCCCGCAAGACCTGTGGGAGCCGGCTTGCCGGCGATGAGGCCAGTGAAATCAGTGAAGAATCTGCGCCAGGAACCCTTTGGCCCGCGCCGTGCGCGGCTGGTTGAAGAATACCTCTGGCGGGCTGTCCTCGATGATCTGCCCACCTTCCAGGAACAGCACGCGCTCCGCCACCTGCCGGGCAAAGCCCATCTCGTGGGTAACGCAAAGCATGGTCATGCCCGTGCCTGCCAGCTGCACCAGCACATCCAGTACCTCGGCGACCATTTCCGGGTCCAGCGCCGAGGTCGGCTCGTCGAACAGCATGATCCGCGGCTTCATGCACAGCGCCCGGGCGATCGCCACGCGCTGCTGCTGGCCGCCGGAGAGCTGGCTGGGGTACTTGTGCGCCTGGCTCTCGATGCCGACCTTGCTCAGGTACATGCGCGCGCGTTCCTCGGCATCCTTGCGCGACAGGCCGCGCACGCTGGTGGGCGCCAGCAGGCAGTTGTCGAGCACGCTCATGTGCGGGAACAGGTTGAAATGCTGGAACACCATGCCGATCTCGCTGCGCACCTGGGCGGCCTGGCGCGTGGTGGCCGAAAGGTCGATACCGGCGACCTGGATGCTGCCCTGCTGGGCGATTTCCAGGCGGTTGATGCAGCGGATCAAGGTCGACTTGCCCGAGCCGGAAGGCCCGCACAGGACAATGCGCTCGCCTTCGCGCACCTGCAGGTCGATGTCGTGCAGCACATGGAAGGCGCCATAGTGCTTGTTCAGGCCTTCGATCCGGATCAGGACCGGGCGTGGGTCGGGTTCAGGGGCAAGGCTGGCAACGCTGAGAGGGGCGGTCATGTTGTTGTTCTCCCGCAAGGTTTCAGTCGAAACGTGCCGCGCTGTAGGGCGCAGGGTCGGTGAAAGGGCGCTCGCCGGTCAGCAATTCGGCCAGCAGGCGGCCGCTGACCGGGCCCAGGGTCAGGCCGTGGTGGGCATGGCCGAAGTTGAACCACAGGCCCTTGTGCCGCGGCGCCGGGCCGATGATCGGGCGCATGTCCGGCAGGCACGGGCGCCGGCCCAGCCAGGGCTTGTCGTCGAGGCGCTCGCCCAGGGCCGGGAACAGCTTGCGGGCCAGGGCCTCGCAGCGAGCGAGCTGGATTTCGTTGCCCGGCGCGTCGCTGGCGGCAAACTCGATCCCGGTGGTCAGGCGCACGCCGCGCGCCATGGGCGCCAGCACGTAGCCGCCCTGGGTGTCGCAGATCGAATGCTGCAGTTGCGCGCCGCCTTGGGTGGCGTAGTGCATGTGGTAGCCGCGCTTGATCCCCAGCGGGAACTGGTAGCCCAGGTGCTGGTAGAGCTCGGCCGATTGCGGGCCCAGGCAGGCCACCACTTCATCGGCGCTGATCGGCCCGCGTTGGGTGTCGACGCACCATGTGCCCTCGGCCTGGCGCAGGCTGCGCGCGTCACCGTGGAGGAACTGCCCGCCGCGCTGGGCGAACAGCGCAGCGTAGCCACGGGTGAGGGCGCCGGGGTCGCTGACGGTTTTCGGGTCCAGCCAATGGATGCCACCGACCACGGCGCTGTCGAGCTGGTGCTCGCGCCCCTGCAGCTGGCTGCGCTCGAGGATTTCGTACTGCAGGCCATAGCGGGCCAGGCCCTTGAGCTCGGCCTTGGCCTTGTCGAACAGGGCAGGGTCGCGGTACACCTCGATCCAGCCCTTGGCCCGCACCAGCCCCTGCAGGCCCGCCGCCTCGATCAGGGCGTCGTGCTCTTCCACGCAGCGCTGCACCAGCGGCAGCATGTCGGCGGCGGCGCCGGCCAGGCGCCCGGGCGCCGATTGCTGCCAGTAGCGAAGCAGCCAGGGCGCGGCCTTGGGCAGGTGGCGCAGGCTGTAGCGCACATCCGGCTGGCGGTTCAGGCCATAGCGCAGCAGGGCGCTGAACTGGCGTGGGAAGGCGTAGGGAATGACGCTGGAGCGCTCGATCAGCCCGGCGTTGCCATGGCTGGTGCCGCTGCCGGGCGCGTCGCGGTCGATGAGGATCACCTGGCGCCCGCGTGCCTGCAGGTGCAGGGCCGTGCTGACGCCAACGATGCCGGCGCCGAGGACTAGGGTCTGGCAATGCATGGATGTCATCCTTCGTTCAGTTCAGGTGGCGGCCCAGGCGGGCTTCCAGGTGTTTGAGCAGGCGCCGCACCACCTCCACGATCACCAGGTAGAGCACCGCGGCCCACAGGTAGATCTGGAAGTCGAAGCTGCGCGAGAAGGCCAGCTTGGTCACGCCCATCAGGTCGTAGATGGTCACCAGCGAGGCGATGGCGCTGGCCTTGATCATCAGGATCAGTTCGTTGCCGAGCGGGCCGATGGCCACCAGCAGCGATTGCGGCAGGATCACCTTGAAGAAGGTGGTCGAGCGCTTGAGGTTCAGCGCCCGGGCCGCTTCATGCTGCCCCGGGGCCACCGCCATCAGGCTGGCGCGGAAGATCTCGGCCTGGTAGGCGGCGGTGTTCAGGGTGAAGGCCAGCAAGGTGCAGAACCACGCATCGCGGAAAAACCACCACAGCCCCACGTCCTGCCAGAAGCCCTTGAGCGAGCCAAGGCCGTAGTACAGCAGAAACAGCTGGGCCAGCAGCGGCGAGCCGCGGAAGAAGTAGATGTAGCCGGCCGCCAGGCGCTGCAGCAGCAGGTGGCGCGACAGGCGTGCCAGGGCCAGCAGCAGGCCGAGCACGGCGCCCAGAGTGAAGGAGATCGCCACCAGCTTTGCGGTCACCAGCAAGCCATCGACGAAGCGCGGGCCGTAGCGTTCCAGCAGGTCGGGGTCCAGCACCAGGGCCAGCAGTTGTTCGGCACTCATGTGCGTGCTCCCAAGAGGTGGCGGTTGCTGCGCCGTTCGAGGTAGGCAAACACCCGCCCCGACAGCGCCGAGAACAGCAGGTAGCCCAGGCAGGCGACGCCGTAGAAGAACATCGGCTCCTTAGTCACGCTGACGGCCAGGTTGGTCTGGCGCATCAGGTCGACCAGCGAGATGGTCGACACCAGCGAGGTGTCCTTGAGCAGCGACAGCCAGTTGTTGGAGAGCCCAGGCAAGGCGATGCGGGTGAGCTGGGGCAGCACCACCTTGAAGAACGCCGTGCGCTTGCCCAGGCCCAGGGCGGCGCAGGCTTCGAGCTGGCCCTTGGGCAGGGTCTTGAAGGCGGCCAGCCAGATTTCGCTGGAGAACGCGGCGAACACCAGGCTGAAGGCGGCCATGGCGGCGAGGAAGGTGTTGATCAGGAACTCGCCCTCATAGCCCATGGCGGCCAGCAGTTTCTGCGCGGCGATCTGGCAGCCGTAGTAGATGATCAGCAGCGTCAGCAGCTCGGGCAGGCCACGGAATACGGTGGAGAAGGTGGTGGCCCAGGCGCGGGCGAGTTTTTTCTTCGAGCGCGCCGCCAGGGCCACGGCCAGGCCCAGGGGCAGGCCGATGGGCAGGCAGGCGAGGGCCAGTGACACGGTCACCAGGGCGCCGGCCAGCAGCGCCTGGCCCCAGCCACCACTGGCGAAGGACAGCAAGGACAATTGGTCGAGCATGACATTACCCCTTGGGTTGACGGGCCTGGCCCCATCGCCGGCAAGCCGGCGCCCACAAAGCGCCCGTGGGCGCCGGTTGGTCGGCGATGGGGCCGATAGTCAGTTGTAGATGTCGAAGTCGAAGTACTTGCTGGCGATCTTCTGGTAGGTGCCGTTGGCCACGATCGCGGCCAGTGCGGTATTGAGCCGCTGGCGCAGCGCCTCGTCGTCCTTGCGCACGGCAATGGCGGCGTCGGCCTTGGTCCCGGCCACATCACCCAGCACCTTGCAGCAGGCCTGGCCGTTCTTGTTCAGCCACTCGTGCAGCGGGAACTTGTCGGCGATCACCCCGTCCAGGCGGCCGGCGGCGAGGTCGGCGTTGGCTTCGTCCAGGGTCGGGTACAGCTTCACGTCGGCGCCGGCCTTGGCGTACACGTCCTCGGCGTAGATCGCCTGGGTCGAGGACGACTGGGCGCCCACGGTGTAGCCGTTGAAGGTGGTCTGGGCGTCGCTGATCTTGCTGTCCTTGGGCACGGCGACGGTCAGCGGGGTGCGGTAGTAGTGGTCGGTGAAGGCGATTTTCCTGCGCCGTTCCTCGGTGTCGATCATCGACGCCACCACGGCGTCGTACTTGCGTGCCATCAGCGCCGGGATGATGCCTTCCCAGTCCTGGGCGACGAGGGTGCATTGGACTTTCATCTGTTCGCACAGGGCGTGGGTGATGTCGATGTCGAAGCCGTGCAGCTGGTTATCGGCATCCACATAGTTGAAGGGCGGGTAGGCGCCTTCGGTGGCGAAGCGCAGGGTCTCGGCGCTGGCCGCACCCGCCAGCAGCAGGGCACACGCACCCACCATAGCCATGGTCTTGTTCATCTTGCACCTCTTGCACTCTTGCTATTGTTGTTTGCCCGCCGTATAGCCGACGAACTCGTTATGTAGAGCGGCAGTCGCTTCCAAGCGTTTTTCAACATCAGGCCCGAGTTTCTTGCAGACCTCGTTGACCATCAGGTGCACCCACGACAGCATCGCCGAGGTGGATTCCCAGAACAGATTGAACTCGGTGGGGATGCGAAACACCTCGTCGGCGTTGGCATCGGCCCAGTCGCAGAAGGTGTCGGTCACCAGCGTGACCGGGATGCCTGCCTGGCGCGCCTTCTGGCACAGCATCAGGGCATGGCGGGAATAGCGGCGCGCCTCGAACACCACCAGGGCGCTGTTTTCCGGGCGGCCCAGCAGCACTTCGCCGAAATGCCCGGCGCTGCCATCGACCACCTGCACGCCGTCGCGCAGGTAGTGCAGCAGGTGCGCCATGCACTGGGCGACGCCGCGCTCGGTCTGAAAGCCGGCGACGAACACCCGCGGCCGCTCGGCCAGGCGCTGGGCGGCGCGGTGCCAGGGCGCGCTGCGGCTGTACTCGTGCACCCGCACCAGGGCGGCGATTTCCAGCTCCAGGCTGCCGGCGCTGGCGCTGTCGTCGCGCTGTTGGCGGTATTCCTGCAGGCGGTCGCCGACCAGCCACGGGCCGTCACCCAGGTCGTTCTGCAGGTCTTGCTTGAGGGCCTTGAGATGGGCATAACCGAGGGAGCGGCAGAAGCGCCCGACACTGGACTCGCTGACGCCGAGCTTGGCGGCGATGCTGGCCGAGGTCTGGAAGGGCAGTTCGTGGAGGTTGGCGAGCATGTAGCTGGCGATCTTGCGGCCTGAGGCGGCGGCCCCTTGCAGGCTGTTTTCCAGGCGTTGCTTGATCGGTTGGTTCATGCTGCCACTCCAGAGGTGTGAAACAGAAAATGGATGTTTTCTGTCATCAAGTCAATATTTGACAGATAGCTGTCACTTGCTGGAAAGTTTTTGTCGTTGCCAACGCTGTTGCCATTCCAATTCCAATAAGGAGCTTCAGATGTCCGCACCTTCCAACAGCCCCATCGTGCGCGTGCCGTTCAGCCAATTGCAGGGGCTGCTGCAAACGATTTTGCAGCGCCACGGCTGCAGCGAAAGCGTGGCCGGCGTGCTGGCCCACAACTGCACCAGCGCCCAGCGCGACGGTGCCCACAGCCATGGCGTGTTCCGCATTCCAGGCTACGTCTCGACCTTGGCCAGCGGCTGGGTGAACGGCCAGGCCTTGGCGCAGGTCACCGACGTGGCGCCGGCGTATGTGCGCGTCGATGCCGGCGGCGGCTTTGCCCAGCCAGCCCTGGCCGCCGCCCGTGGCCTGCTGGTGGAGAAGGCCCGCACCGCTGGCATTGCCGTGCTGGCGATCCACAATTCGCACCATTTCGCCGCGTTGTGGCCCGATGTCGAGCCATTCGCCGATGAAGGCCTGGTGGCCTTGAGCGTGGTCAACAGCATGACCTGCGTGGTGCCGCACGGGGCGCGCAAGCCGTTGTTCGGCACCAACCCGATCGCCTTCGCCGCGCCCTGCGCCGGGCATGACCCGATCGTCTTCGACATGGCCACCAGCGCCATGGCCCATGGCGATGTGCAAATTGCCGCGCGTGCCGGGCAGCAGCTGCCGCAAGGGATGGGCGTGGACGCCAGTGGCCAGCCGACCACCGACCCCAAGGCCATCCTCGAAGGGGGCGCGTTGCTGCCGTTCGGCGGGCACAAGGGCTCGGCGCTGTCGATGATGGTCGAGCTGCTGGCGGCGGCGCTGACCGGCGGGCATTTCTCCTGGGAGTTCGACTGGTCGGGGCACCCGGGGGCGAAGACGCCCTGGACCGGGCAGTTGATCATCGTCATCGACCCGAGCAAGGCCGAAGGCGAGCGGTTTGCCTTGCGCAGCCGTGAGCTGGTCGAACAGATGCAGGCGGTGGGGTTGTCGCGGATGCCGGGTGAGCGGCGTTATCGGGAGCGGGAAATCGCCGAGCGCGAAGGGGTGGCGGTGACCGAGCAAGAGTTGCAGGAGCTTGAGGCGTTGGCAGGCTGAACCCCCCTCATCGCCGGCCAGCCGGCCCCCATGCAATCTTGCATAGACAACCTTGCACATTAGGTGATGTTCCTCGCCCGCGACTGCGGGTATCCTCAGGGCAGTCTTTCCGAACTGTCCTGATCCAAGGAGCTGCACGCTGTGTTCAAACATGTCGATGCCTATGCCGGCGACCCGATCCTCTCGTTGATGGAAACCTTCAAGGCCGACCCGCGCGCCGACAAGGTCAACCTGAGTATCGGCCTGTACTACGATGAGGCCGGCGTGGTGCCGCAGCTGGCGGCGGTGGATGCGGTGGAAAAACGCATCGCAGGGGTAGACCACGAAGCCTCGCTGTACCTGCCGATGGAAGGCCTGGCCGCCTACCGCCAGGCGATCCAGGCGCTGCTGTTCGGTGCCGAGCACCCGGCGGTGACCGGCAAGCGCGTGGCCACCGTGCAGACCGTCGGCGGCTCCGGCGCGCTGAAAGTCGGTGCCGACTTCCTCAAGCGCTACTTCCCGCAGTCCGAAGTCTGGGTCAGCAACCCGACCTGGGACAACCACCGCGCCATCTTCGAAGGTGCCGGGTTCAAGGTGAACACCTACCCGTACTTCGACCAGGCCACCCGCGGCGTCGACTTCGACGGCATGCTGGCCACCCTGCAGAGCCTGCCGGCCAACAGCGTCGTGCTGCTGCACCCGTGCTGCCACAACCCCACCGGCGCCGACCTCGAGCCGCAGCAGTGGCAGCAAGTGGTGGAAGTGGTCAAGGCACGCCAGCTGATCCCGTTCCTCGACATCGCCTACCAGGGCTTCGGTGAAGGCCTGGTCGAAGATGCCTTCGCCATCCGCGAAATGGCCCGTGCCGGCGTACCGTGCCTGGTCAGCAACTCGTTCTCGAAGATCTTCTCGCTGTATGGCGAGCGCGTCGGCGGCCTGTCGGTGGTCTGCGACGACGAAGCCACCACCCAGAGCGTGCTCGGCCAGCTCAAGGCGACCGTGCGCCGCAACTACTCCAGCCCGCCCAACTTCGGCGCCCAGCTGGTGGCCGGCGTGCTGGGCGATACCGCCCTGAACGCGCAGTGGGCGGCAGAGGTGGAGGTGATGCGCAAGCGTATCCTCGACATGCGCCAGGCGCTGGTCGATGCCCTGGCCGTGCTGCTGCCGGGCCAGGACTTCCAGTTCTTCCTGCGCCAGCGCGGCATGTTCAGCTACACCGGTTTCAGCGTCGAGCAGGTACGCCGCCTGCGTGACGAGTTCGGCGTGTACCTGATCGACAGCGGCCGGGTGTGCATGTCGGGCCTGCGTCCGGCCAACCTGCAACGGGTTGCCGAGGCGTTTGCCGCCGTTCAGAAGTGATGTGAAGAAGGGGCCGCTTGGTGGCCCAATCGCCGGCAAGCCGGCTCCCACAGGCGCCGCACCAAGGGCTGTTTGTGGGAGCCGGCTTGCCGGCGATTGGGGCGCGAAGCGGCCCCTTTGCTTATCCAGTTGTCATGACAAGTGCAACCGTCCCTCGGGTGGGGCTTTCCAAAGTGCAACCATCAGCGCACAATCGCGCCCTTCTTTATTCGGTTGAGTAGGGCGGAAGGTCTATTTCGCCATTCTCAGCCTGTTGCAGTCTTGCGAGTGGAGCTTCACCCGGAATGAATGAGCAGGCCCCAAGCGTTGAACAACGCTTTGAAGAATCGACCCCGGCAACGCTGCAGAGCTGGTCGCGTCACGACACCACCTGGATGCTTGGCCTGTTTGGCACCGCCATCGGCGCCGGCACGCTGTTTCTGCCGATCAACGCCGGGCTTGGCGGCTTCTGGCCGCTGCTGATCCTGGCCGCGCTGGCCTTCCCCATGACCTACTTCGCCCACCGTGGCCTGACCCGCTTCGTGCTCTCCGGGCGCAATGGCGGCGACATCACCGAAGTGGTCGAAGAGCATTTCGGCATCACTGCCGGTGCGCTGATCACCGTGCTGTACTTCTTCGCCATCTTCCCGATCCTGCTGATCTACAGCGTGGCCCTGACCAACACGGTCAGCAGCTTCATGGAGCACCAGCTGCACATGGCCCCGCCACCGCGGGCGCTGCTGTCGTTCGTGCTGATCCTCGGCCTGCTGGCGATCGTGCGCTGCGGTGAGCAGGCCACGGTCAAGGTCATGAGCCTGCTGGTCTACCCGTTCATCGTCGCCCTGGCGCTGCTGGGCCTGTACCTGGTGCCGCACTGGACCGGCGGCATCCTCGACAGCGCCAGCCAGCTGCCGTCGGGCTCGGCCTTCCTGCACACCGTGTGGCTGGCGATTCCGGTGATGGTGTTCTCGTTCAACCACTCGCCGATCATCTCGGCCTTCGCCGTCGACCAGAAGCGCCGCTACGGCGAGCACGCCGACCAGCGCAGCGGGCAGATCCTGGCCCGTGCGCACCTGCTGATGGTGGCCATGGTGCTGTTCTTCGTGTTCAGCTGCGTGCTGACCCTCGACAGCGCCCAGCTGGCCGAGGCCAAGGCGCAGAACCTGTCGATCCTGTCCTACCTGGCCAACCACTTCAGCAACCCGACCATCGCCTTCGCCGCGCCGTTGATTGCCTTCGTCGCCATCGCCAAGTCGTTCCTGGGCCACTACATCGGTGCCAGCGAGGGCCTCAAGGGCATCATCGCCAAGACCGGCGCGCGCCCGGGGGCCAAGGCCCTGGACCGAGTGGTCGCGGCGCTGATGCTGGTGGTGTGCTGGATCGTCGCCACGCTCAACCCGAGCATCCTCGGCATGATCGAATCGCTCGGCGGCCCGATCATCGCGGTGCTGCTGTTCCTGATGCCGATGTACGCCATCCGTCGCGTACCTTCGATGCGCAAGTACAGCGGTGCGCTGTCCAACGTGTTCGTCACGGTGGTCGGCCTGGTCGCGCTGACCTCGGTGGTGTACGGCCTGCTGGCCTGATACCCGCCCTGATGCAAGCAATGCCCGTTTGGCTTGTCGCCACCCGGGCATTTTTTTGTCCACAATAATTGTCTGGCAATAGAACAATTTTATCGCCCCCCATAGGCACCCGGCCGCCTTCATGCTTAACTCAGGGTCTTTTTCAAACCCCGCATAAGGATTTCGTCCATGGCTCAAGTGACTCTCAAAGGCAACCCGGTGCAAGTCAAAGGCAACCTGCCGCAGGCCGGTGCCCAGGCGCCTGCTTTCTCGCTGGTAGGTGAGGGCCTTGCCGACAAGTCGCTCAAGGACTTCGCTGGCAAGCGCAAGGTGCTGAACATCTTCCCAAGCGTCGACACCCCGACCTGCGCCACCTCGGTTCGCAAGTTCAACGCCCAGGCCAATGACGTGGCCAACACCGTGGTGCTGTGCATCTCCGCCGACCTGCCGTTCGCCCAGGCCCGCTTCTGCGGCGCCGAAGGCCTGGAAAACGTCAAGAACCTGTCGACCCTGCGCGGTCGCGAGTTCCTCGAAACCTACGGCGTGGCCATCGCCGACGGCCCGCTGGCTGGCCTGGCTGCCCGCGCGGTAGTGGTGCTGGACGAGAACGATAAAGTGCTGCACAGCGAGCTGGTTGGCGAAATCGCCGACGAGCCGAACTACGAAGCAGCGCTGGCTGTTCTGAAGTAAGGCGTGTGCAGGGGCGGGCGGTGACGGTTCGTCTGCACTGGCCCTTTCGCGGGGCAAGCCCGCTCCCACAGGTATCGCGCAAGTCTTCAACGTTGAGGTGATCTTGTGGGAGCGGGCTTGCCCCGCGAAGGGGCCGGCTCTGGCGCGGAACTCTCCAGGCCTTCCTCTCTCAAAGCAACGCCCTGAAACGGCCCGGAATACTTTCCGGGCCGTTTTCATTTAAAGTTCAGCGTCTTGGCAACGTCAGGCAAAGGTAAACCTCTGGTAAAGGCCCTTTGCTAAAACGATGCCAGTGCTTATCGTTCACCCTCCCCAAGCCGTCATCTCGAACAAGGTTCGTTCAACCCATGCAAGCTTCTGTCTCCCGATCCCCCCGTCGCTGGCTCGTCGGCCTGCTGATCCTGCTGCTGGTGGCCCTGCTGGCCTGGTGGCTGTGGCCTGCAACGCCTGCCCATAAAGAGGCGGTGGGCGGGCGCCCGAGCAAAGGCATGGGCATGGGCGGGCGCCCAGGCTTCGGCGGCTCCACTGACCCTGTGCCAGTGCGTGTCGACCCGGTGCGGGTGGGCGACTTCCCGCTTTATTACAAGGCCCTGGGCACGGTCACCGCGCTCAACACGGTCAACGTGCGCAGCCGCGTTGCCGGCGAGCTGGTCAAGATCCACTTCAAGGAAGGCCAGCAGGTCAAGGCGGGCGACCTGCTCGCAGAAATCGACCCACGCCCTTACCGCATCGCCCTGCAGCAGGCCGAAGGCACCCTGGCACAGAACCAGGCCCAGCTGAAGAACGCCCAGGTCGACCTGGCGCGCTATAAGGGCCTGTTCGCCGAAGACAGCATCGCCAAGCAGACCCTCGACACCGCCGAGGCCCAGGTGGCGCAGTTCCTGGGGCTGGTCAAGACCAACCAGGCCCAGGTCAACGACGCCAAGCTCAACCTCGACTTCACCCAGATCCGCTCGCCGATCAATGGCCGCGTGGGCCTGCGCCAGCTCGACCTGGGCAACCTGGTGGCGGCCAACGACGCCACCGCCCTGGTGGTGATCACCCAGACCGAGCCGATCAGCGTGGCCTTCACCTTGCCGGAAACCGAGCTGAGCACCGTGCTCGAGCGCTACCGCAGCGGCGCCAGCCTGCCGGTCGAGGCGTGGGACCGCAGCGACAATAAAATGCAGGCCACGGGCGTGCTGGGCAGCATCGACAACCAGATCGACACCACCACCGGCACCCTGAAATTCAAGGGCCGCTTCGAGAACAAGGACCTGGCGTTGTTCCCCAACCAGTTCGTCAACGTGCGCTTGCTGGCCGACACCCTCAAGCAGGTGGTGCTGGCCCCGGCGGCGGCGATCCAGTTCGGCAATGACGGTACCTTCGCCTATGTGGTCAATGACCAGAACACGGTCAACATTCGCAAGCTCAAGGTCGGCGCCAGCGACGGCCAGAACAGCGTGATCGTCGAAGGCCTCAAGGCCGGCGAGCGCCTGGTGCTCGAAGGCACCGACCGCCTGCGCGAAGGCACCAAGGTGGAAGTGGTCGAAGACAGCTCGCAAGTGCCGACCACCCCCGGCCAGCACCTGCAAGGCCAGGACGCCAAAGGCTCGGCCCAGGCCGATGAAGCCCAACCCGGCAAAGCAGCAGGCAAGGCGGGCGCATGAACCTGTCGCGCCTGTTCATCCTTCGCCCGGTCGCCACCACGCTGAGCATGCTGGCCATCGTCCTGGCCGGCCTGATCGCCTACAAGCTGCTGCCAGTCGCCGCGCTGCCCCAGGTCGACTACCCGACCATCCGCGTCATGACCCTGTACCCCGGCGCCAGCCCCCAGGTGATGACCAGTGCCGTCACTGCGCCGCTGGAGCGCCAGTTCGGCCAGATGCCCGGCCTGACCCAGATGGCCTCGACCAGCTCCGGCGGCGCCTCGGTGTTGACCCTGCGCTTCAGCCTGGACATGAACATGGACGTGGCCGAGCAGCAGGTGCAGGCCGCGATCAACGCCGCCAGCAACCTTTTGCCCAGCGACCTGCCGGCGCCGCCGGTGTACAACAAGGTCAACCCGGCCGACACGCCGGTGCTGACCCTGGCGATTTCCAGCAAGACCATGCCGCTGCCCAAGCTCAACGACCTGGTCGATACCCGCGTTGCGCAGAAGCTCGCGCAGATCAGCGGGGTGGGCATGGTCAGCATCGCCGGTGGCCAACGCCAGGCGGTGCGGGTCAAGGTCAACGTCGATGCGCTGGCCGCCAACGGCCTGAACCTGGACGACGTGCGCACCCTGATCGGTGCCTCCAACGTCAACCAGCCCAAGGGCAACTTCGATGGCCCGACCCGGGTGTCGATGCTCGACGCCAACGACCAGCTGCGCTCCCCCGAGGAGTACGCCAACCTGATCCTGGCCTACAACAACGGCGCGCCGCTGCGCCTGCGGGACGTTGCCGAAATCGTCGATGGCGCCGAGAACGAGCGCCTGGCCGCCTGGGCCAACCAGAACCAGGCGGTGTTGCTGAACATCCAGCGCCAGCCGGGGGCCAACGTCATCGAGGTGGTCGACCGCATCAAGGAACTGCTGCCCTCGATCACCGACAACCTGCCGGCCGGCCTCGATGTCTCGGTACTCACCGACCGCACCCAGACCATCCGCGCCGCGGTCAAGGACGTGCAGCATGAACTGCTGATCGCCATCGTCCTGGTGGTGATGGTCACCTTCGTGTTCCTGCGCCGTTTCAGCGCCACGCTAATTCCCTCGATCGCCGTGCCGTTGTCGCTGATCGGCACCTTCGGGGTGATGTACCTGGCCGGTTTCTCGATCAACAACCTGACGCTGATGGCCCTGACCATCGCCACCGGTTTCGTGGTCGATGATGCCATCGTCATGCTGGAGAACATCTCCCGCCACATCGAAGAAGGCGAGACGCCGCTGCAGGCAGCGCTCAAGGGCGCCAGGCAGATCGGCTTCACCCTGATCTCGCTGACCTTCTCGCTGATCGCGGTGCTGATTCCGCTGCTGTTCATGGCCGATGTGGTCGGCCGGCTGTTCCGCGAGTTCGCCATCACCCTGGCGGTGGCGATCCTGATTTCCCTGGTGGTGTCGCTGACCCTGACGCCGATGATGTGCGCGCGCCTGCTCAAGCGCGAGCCCAAGGAAGAAGAGCAGGGCCGCTTCTACCGCGCCAGCGGCGCCTGGATCGACTGGCTGATCGAGCATTACGGCCGTGGCCTGCAGTGGGTGCTCAGGCACCAGCCGCTGACCCTGCTGGTGGCCGTGGCCAGCCTGGGGCTGACCGTGGTGCTCTACCTGGCGGTGCCCAAGGGCTTCTTCCCGGCCCAGGACACGGGCGTGATCCAGGGCATTTCCGAGGCGCCGCAGTCCACCTCGTTCGCCGCCATGAGCGAACGCCAGCAGGCCCTGAGCAAGGTGATCCTGCAGGACCCGGCGGTGCAGAGCTTGTCGTCCTACATTGGTGTCGACGGCGACAACGCCACGCTCAACAGTGGCCGCCTGCTGATCAACCTCAAGCCCCACGGCGAGCGTGACGTGACCGCGGCCGAGGTCATCGGCCGCCTGCAGCCGCAACTGGACAAGCTGGTCGGCATCCGCCTGTTCATGCAGCCGGTGCAGGACCTGAGCATCGAAGACCGGGTCAGCCGTACCCAGTACCAGTTCAGCCTGTCCTCGCCCGACGCCGACCTGCTCGCGCAATGGAGCGGCAAGCTGGTCGAGGCCCTGCAGCAACGCCCGGAACTGCAGGACGTTGCCAGTGACCTGCAGGACAAGGGCCTGCAGGTGTACCTGGTGATCGACCGCGACATGGCCAGCCGCCTGGGCATCAACGTGGCACAGATCACCAACGCCCTGTACGACGCGTTCGGCCAGCGGCAGATTTCCACCATCTACACCCAGGCCAGCCAGTACCGCGTGGTGCTGCAGGCACGCGACGCGGCCACCATCGGCCCGCAGGCGCTGGAGTCGATCCACGTCAAGTCGGCCGATGGCGGCCAGGTGCGCCTGTCGGCGCTGGCGCGCATCGAGCAGCGCCAGGCTCAGCTGGCCATTTCGCACATCGGCCAGTTCCCGGCGGTGATGATGTCGTTCAACCTGGCCCATGGCGCGTCCCTGGGCGAGGCGGTCCAGGTGATCGAGCAGGTGCAGCAGGACATCGGCATGCCGATCGGCGTGCAGACCAAGTTTCAGGGCGCCGCCGAGGCGTTCCAGGCGTCGCTGTCGAGCACCTTGCTGCTGATTCTGGCGGCCGTGGTGACCATGTACATCGTGCTCGGCGTGCTCTACGAGAGCTACATCCACCCGGTGACCATCCTCTCGACCCTGCCATCGGCGGCGGTCGGCGCATTGCTCGCGCTGATCATCAGCGGCAACGACCTGGGCATGATCGCCATCATCGGCATCATCCTGCTGATCGGCATCGTCAAGAAGAACGCGATCATGATGATCGACTTCGCCCTCGAGGCCGAGCGCCACCAGGGCATGAGCCCGCAGGATGCCATCTACCAGGCCGCGCTGCTGCGCTTCCGGCCGATCCTGATGACTACCCTGGCCGCGCTGTTCGGCGCGGTGCCGCTGATGCTCGCCACCGGCTCCGGCGCCGAGCTGCGCCAGCCGCTGGGCCTGGTGATGGTCGGCGGGTTGCTGGTGAGCCAGGTACTGACCCTGTTCACCACCCCGGTCATCTACCTGTACTTCGACCGCCTGGCACGCCGCTGGCGCCCGGCCACCGACACCCAGCAGGCCCAGGCATGAACCTGTCGGGCCCGTTCATTCGCCGGCCGGTGGCGACCATGCTGCTGAGCCTGGCGATCATGCTGCTCGGTGGCGTCAGCTTCGGCCTGCTGCCGGTGGCGCCGCTGCCGCAGATGGACTTCCCGGTGATCGTGGTGCAGGCCAACTTGCCCGGCGCCAGCCCCGAGGTCATGGCCGCCACCGTGGCCACGCCGCTGGAGCGCAAGCTGGGCAGCATCGCCGGGGTCAGCACCCTGACCAGCAGCTCCAACCAGGGCTCGACCCGGGTGATCATCGGCTTCGACCAGGGGCGTGACATCGACGGTGCGGCGCGCGAGGTGCAGGCGGCCATCAACGCCACCCGCAACCTGCTGCCCAGCGGCATGCGCAGCATGCCCACGTACAAGAAGTTCAACCCGTCCCAGGCACCGATCATGGTCTTGTCGCTGACCTCGGACGTGCTGCAGAAGGGCCAGCTGTACGACCTGGCCGACACCATCCTGGCCCAGAGCCTGGCCCAGGTCATCGGGGTAGGGGAGGTGCAGATCGGCGGCAGTTCGCTGCCGGCGGTGCGCATCGCGGTGGAGCCGCAGCTGCTCAACCAGTACAGCCTGTCGCTGGACGAAGTACGCACGGCGGTGGCCAATGCCAACCAGCGCCGGCCCATGGGCTATGTCGAAGACCCCGAGCGCAGCTGGCAGGTACGCGCCAACGACCAGCTGGAAACCGCCAAGGACTACGAGCCGATCGTGATCCGCCAGGCCAATGGCACGATCCTGCGCCTGTCTGACGTGGCGACCGTCACCGACAGCGTCGAGAACCGCTACAACAGTGGCTTCTTCAACGACCAGAGCGCGGTGCTGCTGGTGGTCAACCGCCAGAGCGGCGCCAACATCATCGAGACGGTCGACCAGATCAAGGCGCAGTTGCCGGCGCTGCAGTCGCTGCTGCCGGCCAACGTGCAGCTGAACGTGGCCATGGACCGCTCGCCGGTGATCAAGGCCACCCTCAAGGAGGCCGAGCACACCTTGCTGATCGCCGTGGCGCTGGTGATCCTGGTGGTCTACCTGTTCCTCGGCAGCCTGCGCGCTTCGTTGATCCCGAGCCTGGCGGTGCCGGTGTCGCTGGTGGGCACCTTCGCGGTGATGTACCTGTGCGGGTTCTCGCTGAACAACCTGTCGCTGATGGCACTGATCCTCGCCACCGGCCTGGTGGTGGACGATGCCATCGTGGTGCTGGAGAACATCTCCCGGCACATCGAGGATGGCCAGCCGCCGATGCGCGCAGCGTTTCTCGGCGCCAAGGAAGTTGGCTTCACCTTGCTGTCGATGAACGTCTCGCTGGTGGCGGTGTTCGTCTCGATCCTGTTCATGGGCGGCATCGTGCGCAGCCTGTTCCAGGAGTTCTCGATCACCCTGGCTGCGGCGATCATCGTCTCGCTGGTGGTGTCCTTGACCCTCACGCCAATGCTCTGCGCCCGCTGGCTCAAGCCGCACCGGGCCGAACCGACCCGCCTGCAGCGCTGGAGCGACAACCTGCACCGGCGCATGGTCGGCGCCTATGACACCAGCCTGGGCTGGGCCCTGCGCCACAAGCGCCTGACCCTGCTCAGCCTGCTGGCGACCATTGGCCTGAACATCGCGCTGTACGTGGTGGTGCCCAAAACCCTCATGCCGCAGCAGGACACCGGCCAGCTGATCGGCTTCATCCGCGGCGACGACGGCCTGTCGTTCAGCGTGATGCAGCCGAAAATGGAAATCTACCGCCGCGCCTTGCTCGCCGACCCTGCGGTGCAGAGCGTGGCCGGCTTCATCGGTGGCAACAGCGGCACCAACAACGCGATGGTGCTGGTGCGCCTCAAGCCGATCAGCGAGCGCAAGCTCGACGCGCAGAAGGTCATCGAGCGCCTGCGCAAGGAAATGCCCAAGGTGCCGGGTGGGCGGCTGTTCCTGATGGCCGACCAGGACCTGCAATTGGGCGGCGGTGGTCGCGACCAGACTTCTTCGCAGTACCTCTACACCCTGCAGAGCGGCGACCTCGCGGCCCTGCGCGAGTGGTTCCCGAAAGTGGTGGCGGCGATGCGCGCGCTGCCCGAGCTCACCGCCATCGACGCCCGCGACGGCTCCGGTACCCAGCAGGTGACCCTGGTGGTCGACCGCGACCAGGCCAAGCGCCTGGGCATCGACATGGACATGGTCACCTCGGTGCTCAACAACGCCTACAGCCAGCGGCAGATCTCGACCATCTACGACAGCCTCAACCAGTACCAGGTGGTGCTGGAGATCAACCCCAAGTACGCCTGGGACCCGAGCACCCTGGAACAGGTGCAGGTGATCACCGGCGACGGCGCGCGGGTGCCGCTGTCGACCATCGCCCACTACGAGAACAGCCTGGCCAACGACCGGGTCAGCCACGAGGGCCAGTTCGCCTCCGAAGACATCGCCTTCGACGTTGCCGAAGGCTACAGCACCGACCAGGCCATGGCCGCGGTGGAGCGGGCGGTGGCCAAGGTCGGCCTGCCCGAGGAAGTGATCGCCAAGCTCGGCGGTACCGCCAATGCCTTCGCCAAGACCCAGGAAGGGCAGCCGTTCATGATCCTCGGCGCGCTGGTGCTGGTGTACCTGGTGCTGGGCATCCTCTACGAAAGCTACATCCACCCGCTGACCATCCTCTCCACCTTGCCCTCGGCCGGGGTTGGCGCCTTGCTGGCCTTGTACGCCACGGGCGGGGAGTTCAGCCTGATTTCGCTGCTGGGCCTGTTCCTGCTGATTGGCGTGGTGAAGAAGAACGCCATCCTGATGATCGACTTGGCGCTGCAGCTGGAGCGCCACCAGGGCCTGACCCCGGAAGAGTCGATCCGCCGCGCCTGCCTGCTGCGCCTGCGGCCGATCCTGATGACCACCCTGGCAGCCATCCTCGGCGCCTTGCCGCTGCTGCTCAGCAGCGCCGAGGGCGCCGAGATGCGCCAGCCGCTGGGCCTGACCATCATTGGCGGGCTGGTCTTCAGCCAGGTACTGACCCTTTACACGACGCCGGTGGTGTACCTCTACCTCGACCGCCTGCGCCACCGATTCAACCGTTGGCGCGGCGTGCGCACCGACGCCGCCCTGGAAACTCCGCTATGACTTTTGCCCAGACCCCACTTCACCGTGCCCTGCAGCTGCTGACTCGCGGGCGTGGCTCGCGCCTGGTCGGCGCCGGGCTGTGCGTGGCGCTGCTCAGCGCCTGTACCTTGAGCCCGGACTACCACCGCCCCGAGCTGAGCACCCCGGCGCAGTTCAAGCAGGCCGAAGGCTGGACCCAGGCCAGCCCGTCCGATGCCATTGCCCGTGGCGCCTGGTGGGAGGTGTACGGTGACAAAGGGCTCAATGCCCTGGTCGAGGAGCTCAACCGCAGCAACCAGACCGTCGCCCAGTCCGAAGCCCAGTACCGCCAGGCCCAAGCGCTGGTGCGCAGCAGCCGCGCCTCGCTGTTCCCAAGCCTGGACCTGAGCGCGAGCAAGAACCGTTCGGCCCAGGGCACCGGCAGCTCCAGTTCCAGCTTGTCGAACAACAGCAGCGGCATTCGCAACACCTACAACACGCAACTGGGCGTGAGCTGGGAAATCGACCTGTGGGGCAAGCTGCGCGAGACCCTCAACGCCAATGAGGCGAGCGCCGAAGCGAGCTTTGCCGACCTGGCCGCCATCCGCCTCAGCCAGCAGTCCGAGCTGGTGCAGAACTACCTGCAGCTACGCGTGATCGACGAGCAGAAGCGCCTGCTGGAGGCCACCGTGGCGGCCTACCAGCGCTCGCTGCGGATGAACGAAAACCAGTACCGCGCCGGGGTTGCCGGGCCGGATGCGGTTGCCCAGGCGCGTACCCAGCTCAAGAGCACCGAGGCCGACCTGATCGACCTGATCTGGCAGCGCGCGCAGTTCGAGAACGCCATTGCCGTGTTGCTGGGCCGGGCGCCGGCAGACTTTGCCCTAGCCGACAGCAAGAACATCCCGGCCTTGCCGCAGATCCCCGTCAGCCTGCCGTCGCAACTGCTCGAACGGCGGCCAGACATTGCCTCGGCCGAACGTAACGTGATGGCGGCCAACGCCAACATCGGCGTGTCCCGCGCCGCCTACTTCCCGGACCTGAGCCTGAGCATGAGCGGCGGCTACTCCAGCAGCAGCTTCAGCAACTGGATCGAGTTGCCCAACCGCTACTGGTCGGTGGGCCCGCAGCTCGCCCTGACCCTGTTCGATGCCGGCAAGCGCAGCGCCGAAGTGGACCGTACCGTCGCGGTGTATGACCAGACCGTGGCGCAATATCGCCAGACCGTGCTCGATGGCTTCAAGGAGGTGGAGAACTACCTGGTGCAACTGAAGGTGTATGCCGACGAGGCCGGGGTGCGCCAGGAAGCGTTGGATGCAGCCCGTGAATCGCTGCGCCTGACCGAGAACCAGTACCGCGCCGGGCTGATCGGCTACCTGGATGTGGTGAACGTGCAGACCACCGCGCTGAGCAACGAGCGCAGCGTGCTGAACCTGCTGCAGGGGCGCTTGGTGGCCAGTGTGCAATTGATCGCCGCGCTGGGCGGTGGTTGGGACGCAGAGCAGGCGTTTGCCCAGCAGCAATGAGGCCCCCCGCAATCTCTGAAGTCTCCTACCCCCCCCTGTGGGAGCCGGCTTGCCGGCGATGGGGCCCCAACAGGCTGACCGAATCCGCCTGCTCCGGCCCCATCGCCGGCAAGCCGGCTCCCCCAGG
>NZ_DJTF01000028.1:0-6576 GCF_002438125.1 Pseudomonas sp. UBA6315 | reverse complement strand
GCTTGCCGGCGATGGGGCCCGAACAGGCTGACCGAATCCGCCTGCTCCGGCCCCATCGCCGGCAAGCCGGCTCCCACAGATCGGCCCGGTTTATTGGATCCATTCCCATTCGCAAAAACCCCGTGCGTTTCGCCAAAGCTTGAGTACAATCGTCAGTTTTTCCGGGGCCCCCTGTCCCGACGCTGGAACTCCCAATGCTCACCGGTAGCTATTCCTTCTCGCTGGTCCTGATCTCGCTGTGCGTGGCCATCCTGGCGTCCTACACCGCCCTTGACCTGACCGGCCGCATCGCCACGGCCAAGGGCCGGGCGGTCTACCTGTGGATGAGCGGCGGGGCGCTGGCCATGGGCATCGGCGTCTGGTCGATGCACTTTATCGGCATGCTTGCCTTCAGCCTGCCGATCGACCTGGGCTACGACATCGGCCTGACCGCGCTATCGCTGCTGATTGCCGTGCTGTCGTCCGGTTTTGCCTTGTGGCTGGTGAGCCAACCGAGCCTGCCGATGCTGCAACTGGCCTTCGGCGCCCTGATCATGGGCGCGGGCATCAGCTGCATGCACTACACCGGCATGGCGGCGCTGCGCATGCTGCCGGGCATCGACTACGACCCGACGCTGTTCGGCGCCTCCCTGGCCATAGCGGTCGGCGCCTCGGCGGCGGCCTTGTGGATTGCCTTCCGCCTGCGCCAGCACACCCCGTATGTACGCCAGGTCCGCGGCCTGGCGGCGGTGCTGATGGGCATTGCCATCGTCGGCATGCACTACACCGGCATGGCTGCGGCGAATTTCCCGGTAGGCAGTTTCTGCGGCGCCCTGGGCGCTGGCCTGCAGGGCGATGGCCTGGTCTACCTGGTGCTGATCACCACCCTGGCGGTGCTGGCGGTGGCCCTGCTGACCTCGGTGCTGGACGCCCGGCTGGAAGCCCGCACCGCTGAGCTGGCCCGTTCCTTGACCCTGGCCAACCAGGAACTCACCCAGCTGGCCCTGCACGACACCCTGACCGGCCTGCCCAACCGCACGCTGCTGTCGGACCGCATCGAGCAGGCCATCGGCAAGGTGGCGGAGCAGGGCGGTTGTTTCGCCCTGATGTTCATCGACCTGGACGGCTTCAAGCCGGTCAACGATGCCTTCGGCCACCATGTCGGCGACCTGCTGCTCAAGGCCGTGGCCGCGCGCTTGCGCGGGCACCTGCACAGCCAGGACACCCTGGCGCGCATCGGCGGCGACGAGTTCGTGCTGCTGGTGGAGCTGCAGGAGCCTGACGACGCCATGGATGTGGCGGTCAAGCAGGTCAACCTGGTGTCGAGGGCATTCCGCGTCGCTGAGCACGACCTGCAGCTCACCGCCAGCCTGGGGATCGTGCTGTACCCCGGCAATGGCCAGGACCAGCTCGAACTGCTGCGCAACGCCGACGCCGCCATGTACCACGCCAAGAGCGCCGGCAAGAACGGCTACAGCTTCTTCGACGTGTCGATGAACAGCAACGCCCGCCAGCAACTGCAGTTGCTGCAGGATTTGCGCATGGCCCTGGAGCAGCGCCAGTTCCGCCTGCATTACCAACCCAAGTTCGACGCCCAGGCCTGCACCCCAATAGGTGCCGAGGCCTTGCTGCGCTGGGAGCACCCGCAGCATGGCCTGCTGCTGCCCGACCGCTTCATCGGCCTGGCGGAAAAGACCGGGCTGATCATCCCGATCGGCGAGTGGGTGCTCGATGAAGCCTGCCGGCAGATGCGTTACTGGCTCGACCAAGGCCATGAGCACTGGCGCATGGCGGTCAACCTGTCGGCCATCCAGTTCTGCCACGCAGGCCTTGTCGACAGCGTCGCCCGTGCCCTGCGCGAGAACGGCCTGCCGGCCAACCGGCTGACCCTGGAAATCACCGAAACCACCGCCATGCATGACGCCGACGCCAGCCTGACGGTGCTGCAGCGCTTGTCCGACATGGGCGTGGACCTGTCGATCGACGACTTCGGCACGGGTTATTCGAGCCTGATGTACCTCAAGCGCCTGCCCGCCAACGAACTGAAGATCGACCGCGGCTTCGTGCGCGACCTGGAGCAGGACAGCGACGATGCCGCGATCGTCTCGGCGATCGTGGCGCTGGGGCAGGCGCTGGGGCTACGGATTGTCGCCGAGGGCGTGGAAACCGACCGGCAGCAGGACTTCCTGACCCGGCTGGGCTGCGATTCGCTGCAAGGTTATCTGCTGGGGCAGCCGGTGCCGGCGGAGCAGTTCATGGGCAAGTTGCAGGCATTGCGCGAGACCAGCCAGGCTCCGGCCTAAACGGCATCGCGCAGGACAAGGGCAGGCACGAAAGCATCCATCTCTGCCTCCACCGCCTCGATGATGCGTTCGACATCCGCCGCAGCCATGATCGCGCTGCAGGGAATACCGGCAATGGCCAGCAAGGTTTCGCCGGTGCCCCGATCGAACAGGCGGGCGATCATGCTGCGGGGTGCATCCATGCTGGCTTCGAAGCCAAGCGGATGAAAGTGCCAGCGCATCACCTGGCAGGCGTTGGGGAACGTCATCTTGTTCATGCCAGCCTCCTTGTCCGTGCCTGGAAGCGGTGAGCGGTTGGCCAGGCGGTGGCCGCCGGGAACCTAAAGATAGCACCTGAAGTCCCGATACTGCGTGGGAAATAAGACAATTGTGCGAATGCATGATCCCTGTCACACAGTGGTCGTCAACGCCCCGTGGCGGCCAAGGCCGGTGCAAACGTTTTCCTTTTGCGCCTAGGCGATCGTGATGGGCAACTTCTGCCATTTTTATCGGCAATTGGCGCACAGCATTTTCGGACAAGCGGCAGCGGGTGGGCGCGTCTGCTAACCGAGCAGGCCGGCGGCGATGTTGATGGTAAAGCCCAGGATCGCCGTGTTGAACACGAAACCCACCACCGAATGGGCCAGCACCACCCGGCGCATGCCGCGCCCGCCGACGCCGACGTCCGAGGTCTGCACGGCGACGCTGATGGTGAACGAGAAGTAGTGGAAGTCCCAGTAATCCGGGTTGCGCTCGCCGTCGGCAAAACGCAGCACCGGGTCGTGATCGTCATCGGTATAGAACAGTCGCGCGTAATGCAGGCTGAAGATGCAGCCGATCAGCAGCCACGAGCCCGCCACGGTGAAGCCGGTATACAGGTAGTGCAGCACCAGATCGCTGCCTTGCAGGCCGCGGCTGGACACCAGTTGCAGGGTAACTGCGGCAAGGCTGGCGATGGCGGCGATGCACACGGTGAACAGCACCAGCCCTGCGTTTTCGTCCTCCACCTGGGCGACTTTGCGGACCTTCTCCGGGCTGGCACCCCAGCTCAGCCACAGCACCAGCAGCAGATACAGCCACACGCCAAGGTTCCAGCCGGTGAGGATGCGCTGCACGATGTCGTCGGCTGGAATCAGCCAGGCGCTGAGGATGCCGGCCACGGCGGCAATGCTCAGGCGGGGGTGGGTGCGGGTCAGGTGGTGCAGTGCCATGGGGCCTCGGCGACAGGGAGTCATGGCTACCACGATAGCCTATGGGATAACATTTCCCACTCATGTCCGTGTCGAAGCCCCTGAAATTCAAGGAAATGGCACGGCCGCTTCACGCCTGGGGCTACCGTGCGCCAGGCACCGCTACAGGATTCACGTTTTGTCCGACCTTTCGCAAAATCCCCTGCTGCAGTACCTGGCCCGCCTGGCCCCCTCCAGCCAGCAGACCATGCGCTATATCCTGCAGGACGCCGCCGACCGGCTTGGCTTCATCGATTGCAACCTGGCCGAAGTGCCCTGGCACCTGCTCGAACCCGGCCATGTGATCGGCCTGGTGGCGGCGTTGCGTGCCGATGGCTACGCCCCCAACAGCTCGTCGCTGTATGTCAATGCCGTGCGCGGGGTGATGAACGAAGCCTGGCGCCAGGGCCTGATCGACCATGAGCGGTTGCAGAGGATTCGTGAGGTCAAGCCGGCCAGCGGCAGCCGCCTGCCGCCGGGACGCAACCTGCGCCGCAGCCTGATACGCGAATTGATGGAGCTGTGCGCCGCCGACCCACGCCCCCAGGGCGTGCGGGATGCGGCAATCATCGCCTTGCTGTACGGCACCGGCATGCGCAAGTCCGAATCGGTGGACATCGACCTGGCCCAGGTCGACTTCCAGGCACGCAGCCTGCAGGTCACGGGCAAGGGCAACCGGCAGTTGATCAAGTACGCGCCCGCCTGGGCATTCGAAAAGCTGCAGGCCTGGCTCGACCTGCGCCGCGAGGCGCTGCCCGATGGCGCGGCGGACGACCCGTTCCTGTTCAACCGCATCCGCCGCGGCAACCACATCACCCGGGCGCGCATCACCAAGCATGCCATCTACTATATCGCCCGCCAGCGTGGCGCGCAGGTGGGGGTGAAGATCATGCCCCATGATTTTCGCCGGGCGTTCATCACCCGGGTGATCGAAGAGCACGACCTGTCGATTGCTCAGAAGCTGGCGCACCACGCCAATATCCAGACCACCGCCAGCTATGACCGGCGCGACGACAACGAGCGGCGGCGGGCGGTGGACCGGTTCGACTACTGAGCCGCAGCAGGTTAACGCTGGCTGCCGTCGCCGGCTTTGCCACCGGTGCCTTCCGAGCCGCTGCCATCCATGCCCGGCAGGTCGCGGTTGTCATTCTGCTTGGCGGGCGGGCTTTCTGGATCATTGCCCTGGATGCGCGGGTCGGTGTCCCGCGGCATGGGTTTCTCGATCGGGTTGAGGGTGCTGTCGACACCCGGCTGCGGCGCCGGGTTGTGCGGGTCATCGGGGTAGGTCGGGCCGGTGCCGACCGCCAGGGCCAACGGCGAGGCGAGCAGGGCAGCGAGCAACAAGCTGGTGCGGGTCATGGGCAGGCTCCTTTGCGAGGGTAGGGCGTGTACTTCTGTTCGGCCCTACCCGACGCGCCAAGGTGCCATCACCCCGATCAGCGGTCACACCACCGTCGACAGCGCCATGATGAAGATGATGCCGACGATCGACAGGATCGTCTCCATCATGCTCCAGGTCTTGAAGGTTTCTGCCACGGTCATGTTGAAGTACTGCTTGACCAGCCAGAACCCTGCGTCGTTGACGTGGGAGAGGATCAGCGAGCCGGCACCGGTGGCCAGTACCAGCAATTCGCGGTTGACCCCAGGTACCAGGTCGATCACCGGGGCGACGATGCCGGCACCGGTGATGGTCGCCACGGTCGCGGAACCGGTGGCGATGCGGATCACCGCCGCCACCAGCCAGGCCAGCATGATCGGTGAAATTTGCGCCTGCACCGCCATCTGCCCGATCACGTTACCCACGCCGGTATCCACCAGCATCTGCTTGAAGCCGCCCCCGGCACCGACGATCAGCACGATGGCTGCGGTCGGCGCCAGGCTCTGGTCGAGCATCTTCATGATCTGCTGACGGCTGAAGCCACGCGCCGAACCGAAGGTGTAGAAGGCCAGCAACAGCGCGGCCAGCAGGGCAGTGATGGGGTGGCCGATCAGGTCCATCCACTGGCGCACGATGTGCTCGGCCGGCAGCACCACGTCGGCGAAGGTCTTGAGCAGCATCAGCGCCACCGGCAGCAGCACGGTGATCAGGGTGATGGAGAAGCTGGGCAGGTTGTTCTGGTCGGACTCCTTGGCGATCTGGTCCATCAGCTCCTGTGACGGGTTGCCGGGGATGTAGCGGGCAATGAAGCTGCCGAACAGCGGGCCGGCGATGATGGCCGTGGGCAGCGCGATCAGCAGGCCATAGAAGATGGTCTTGCCGATGTCGGCGTGAAAGATGCCGATCGCCAGCAGCGGGCCCGGGTGCGGCGGCACCAGGCCATGGACCACGGACAGGCCGGCCAGCAGTGGGATGCCGATCTTGATCAGCGACACCCCCGAGCGCCGCGCCACGATGAACACCAGCGGCACCAGCAGCACGAAGCCGATTTCGAAGAACAGCGGGATGCCGACCAGGAAGGCGGCGAACATCATCGCCCAGTGCACGTTCTTCTTGCCGAAGGCGCGGATCAGCGTCTGGGCGATCTGGTCGGCGCCGCCGGAGTCGGCCATCAGCTTGCCAAGCATGGTGCCCAGGGCCAGGACGATGCCGACGAAGCCGAGCACCCCGCCGAACCCGTCCTGGAATGATTTCATGACCTTGGCCACCGGCATGCCGGAAGTCAGGCCGAGAAAGCCTGCGGCCAGGGTCAGGGCGACGAAGGGGTGCACTTTGAAATGGGTGATCAGCAGAATCAGCCCGACGATGGTTACCAGCGCGTCGAGCAGCAGGTAGGTATCTGTAGCCAGTCCGAACATGGTGGTTATGCCTCGGTCTTATCGTTGTTTTTTGGCGTTGCTTGATTGAACTTTCGCCGCCTTCAGGCGTCGAGACAGCGCTGTCTCAGGTGAGCCGGAAAAACCGCCGGTTCAGGCGGTCCGCGCCAGGGTCCGCTCACCGCAGGGCTTTAGCCAGGCGTCGACGATCTCGGCCAGGGCGGCAACTGGCTGCGTGGCATCCAGCGGCAGGGTCAGGGCTTCGTCGTGGGGCGGCTCAAGCGCAGCGAACTGGCTTTCGATGAGGCTCGCCGGCATGAAGTGGCCGGGGC
>NZ_DJTF01000032.1:0-21882 GCF_002438125.1 Pseudomonas sp. UBA6315 | reverse complement strand
TGGCGCCTTGCAGGGCCAGGTTCAGGTCCTTCTGGTGCAGGTTGATGCGGAAGCCTGGGTCGAAGGTGCCCTTGATCATGCGCTCGGCGTGCACTTCGAGGATCTTCGAGGAAGCGAAGCCGCCCATCAGTGCTTCACGCACCTTGGCTGGGTCGGCGCCGTTCTTGGCGGCGAACAGCAGGGCTTCGGCAACCGCCTGGATGTTCAGCGCGACGATGATCTGGTTGGCCACCTTGGCGGTCTGGCCGTCGCCATTGCCACCCACGCGGGTGATGTTCTTGCCCATGGCTTCGAACAGCGGCAGGGCGCGCTCGAAGGCTTTCGGGCAGCCACCGACCATGATGCTCAGGGTCGCAGCCTTGGCACCGACTTCGCCGCCGGACACCGGGGCGTCCAGGTAGGCGGCGCCAGTGGCCTTGATCTTCTCGGCGAAGGCCTTGGTGGCGGTCGGCGAGATCGAGCTCATGTCGATCACGACCTTGTTCGGGCCAACGCCTTCGGCGACGCCGTTTTCACCGAACAGGACGCTGTCGACCTGCGGGGTGTCGGGGACCATGACGATGATGAATTCGGCTTCCTGGGCAACCTCTTTTGGGTTGGCCAGGGCTACGGCGCCAGCGGCGACCAGGTCGGCCGGGGCAGCATCGTGGTGGGTCGAAAGGAAGATGCTGTGACCTGCTTTTTGCAGGTTCTGGGCCATGGGCTTGCCCATGATGCCGGTGCCGAGGAATCCGATTTTAGCCATGAGAAATTACCTCTTTTATATTTGTTCGCGGTCCCGATGGGAGCGGTGATTCAGATCGCGTTATGGGTCTTGAGCCAGCCCAGGCCTGCTTCGGTGGTGGTCAGCGGCTTGTACTCGGCGCCCACCCAGCCCTGGTAGCCGATGCGGTCCAGGTGCTCGAACAGGAAGCGGTAGTTGATCTCGCCGGTGCCTGGCTCGTTGCGGCCTGGGTTGTCGGCCAGCTGGACGTGGTTGATCAGCGGCAGGTTGGCTTGCAGGGTGCGAGCCAGGTCACCTTCCATGATCTGCATGTGGTAGATGTCGTACTGCAGGAACAGGTTGTCGCTGCCCACTTCGGCCTGGATTTCCAGGGCCTGCTGGGTGGTGTTCAGGTAGAAGCCCGGGATGTCGCGGGTGTTGATCATCTCCATGACCAGGCGAATGCCTGCGGCCTTGAGCTTGTCGGCGGCATAGCGCAGGTTTTCGACGAAGGTCTTGCGCACGGTGGCGCAGTCCGGGCCTTGCGGGCGGATGCCGGCCAGGGCGTTGACCTGGGTGTTGCCCAGCACCTTGGCGTACTCGATGGCCTTGTCCACGCCAGCGCGGAATTCTTCGATGCGGTCGGGGTGGCAGGTAATGCCGCGCTCACCTTTGGACCAGTCGCCAGCCGGCAGGTTGAACAGCACCTGGGTCAGGCCGTGGGCATCGAGCTGCTGTTTGATTTCAGCGGCGCTGAAATCATACGGGAAGAGGTATTCGACACCGCTGAAACCGGCATCGGCGGCAGCCTTGAAGCGGGCCAGGAAGTCCTGTTCGGTGAACAGCATGGACAGGTTGGCAGCGAAGCGAGGCATGGGTTGTCTCCTAGCGATGAAGGCCCCCGGGCAAGCCCGGGGGCGTCAGGCGATCAGTCGAGCATCGAGATGGCGGTTGGCGCGTCGTTGCCGACCAGGGCGAGGTCTTCGAATTCGTTGACCGCGTTGATCTCGGTGCCCATGGAAATGTTGGTCACACGCTCGAGAATCACTTCGACCACCACCGGCACGCGGAACTCTTCGGCCATCTTCTGCGCCTTGAGCAGGGCAGGGGCGATGTCGTTCGGCTCGAACACGCGGATGGCCTTGCAGCCCAGGCCTTCGACCACGGCGACGTGGTCGACACCGTAGGTGGCGGCGTCGGTGGCGTTGATGTTCTCGAACGCCAGTTGTACACAGTAATCCATGTCGAAGCCACGCTGCGCCTGGCGAATCAGGCCCAGGTAGGCGTTGTTCACCAGCACGTGGACATACGGCAGGTTGAACTGCGCGCCCACTGCCAGTTCTTCGATCATGAACTGGAAGTCGTAGTCACCGGACAGCGCGACGACCTTGCGTTTCGGGTCGGCCTTGACCACGCCCAGCGCGGCAGGGATGGTCCAGCCCAGCGGGCCGGCCTGGCCGCAGTTGATCCAGTGGCGAGGCTTGTACACGTGCAGGAACTGCGCGCCGGCGATCTGCGACAGGCCGATGGTGCTGACGTAGCAGGTGTCCTTGCCGAACACCTGGTTCATCTCTTCGTAGACGCGCTGCGGCTTGACCGGCACGTTGTCGAAGTGGGTCTTGCGCTGCAAGGTGGCCTTGCGCTGCTGGCAGTCTTCCAGCCAGGCCTTGCGGCACTTGAGCTTGCCGGCGGCTTTCCACTCGCGGGCCACTTCCAGGAACACGTCCAGCGCCTTGCCAGCGTCGGAAACGATGCCCAGGTCCGGGGTGAACACACGGCCGATCTGGGTCGGTTCGATGTCCACGTGCACGAACTTGCGGCCTTCGGTGTAGACATCGACGGAACCGGTGTGGCGGTTGGCCCAGCGGTTGCCGATACCGAACACCAGGTCGGATTTGAGCAGGGTGGCGTTGCCGTAGCGGTGCGAAGTCTGCAGGCCGACCATGCCGACCATCTGCGCGTGGTCGTCGGGGATGGTGCCCCAGCCCATCAGGGTCGGGATCACTGGCACGCCGGTCAGTTCGGCGAACTCGACCAGCTTGTCGCTGGCGTCGGCGTTGATGATGCCGCCACCGGCTACCAGCAGTGGGCGCTCGGCGTCATTGAGCAGGGCCAGGGCTTTTTCGGCCTGCACGCGGGTGGCCGACGGCTTGTTGACCGGCAGCGGCTCGTAGGCTTCGATGTCGAATTCGATTTCAGCCATCTGCACGTCGAACGGCAGGTCGATCAGCACAGGGCCTGGGCGGCCGGTGCGCATTTCGTAGAAGGCCTTCTGGAAGGCGTAAGGCACTTGGCCCGGCTCCAGGACGGTGGTGGCCCACTTGGTGACCGGCTTGACGATGCTGGTGATGTCGACGGCCTGGAAGTCTTCCTTGTGCAGGCGGGCACGCGGAGCCTGGCCGGTGATGCAGAGAATTGGGATGGAGTCGGCCGACGCACTGTACAGGCCGGTGACCATGTCGGTGCCGGCTGGGCCGGAGGTACCGATGCACACGCCGATGTTGCCTGGGTTGGCGCGGGTGTAACCCTCGGCCATGTGCGAGGCGCCTTCGACGTGACGAGCGAGGACGTGATCGATGCCACCCACTTTCTTGAGGGCCGAGTACAACGGGTTGATGGCAGCCCCCGGGATGCCGAACGCGGTATCTACACCTTCACGGCGCATGACCAGAACGGCTGCATCGATTGCTCTCATTTTGCTCATGGTTTGTGCCTCATCGATTTTGTAATTGTATACAACTTGCTTTGTGCCAGAGTGTATTCATGGCAGGCGGCTTAGGTCAACGGGTTTTCGTCGGCAGGCATTGCTTTCGTTCGAGCGCCCATGAAAACGGTGGTTTGCGAACTCGCATACGATCGTTTCAATTTATTGTATACAAAAAGTCATTCAGTTGTGTTCTATTGCCTTATCGATTTTTCACCTGCCCTCAGGGCTTCTCACAACAAGAAGAGGACCTTTCCATGAACGTTTTGAACCTGAAAGTCGCTGTCAGCCTGGTCAACGCCGCGCTGGCGGCGGGCCGCAAGATCAATGCCGCGCCGTTGACGGTCGCGGTGCTGGATGCCGGCGGGCACCTGCTGGCACTGCAACGCGAAGACGGCGCCAGCCTGATCCGCCCAGAGGTGGCCACCGGCAAGGCCTGGGGTGCGATCGCGCTGGGCAAGGGCTCGCGCCTGCTGGCGCTGGATGCGCAGCAACGGCCGGCGTTTTTCGCGGCGTTGAACGGGCTGGGTGAGCGCCCGGTGGTGCCGGCGCCGGGGGGCGTGTTGATTCGTGATCAGGACGGCAAGGTGCTGGGAGCGGTAGGGATCAGTGGCGATACGTCGGATATCGACGAGCAGTGCGCGATCAGTGCGATCGAAGAGGTGGGGTTGAAGGCGGATGCGGGGGTGGCTGCCTGATTCTTTATTGACTGGGCCGGCCTCATCGCCGGCAAGCCGGCTCCCACAGGGCGCTCAGCGCATCCTTGTGGGAGCCGGTTTGCCGGCGATCGGGCCTTCAGGCCGCTTCGGGCTCGCAGCCCTTGAGCACCAGCCGAATGATGGTTTCGGCGGCCGCTTCATAATCACTGTCGGCCAGCTTGGCCTTGCCGGTGATCACCGAAATCTGCCAGTCGAAATCGGCGTAGGTCTGCGTCGCCGCCCAGATGCTGAACATCAGGTGATGGGGGTCGACATGGGCGATCTGCCCACGCTCGATCCAGCGCTTGATGCACTCGATGTTGTGGTGGGCCTGCTCGTTGAGCTGCTCGACCTGGTTGGGCGACAGGTGCGGCGCGCCATGCATGATCTCGCTGGCGAACACCTTCGAGGCATGCGGCAGGTCGCGCGAAATGCGGATCTTCGAGCGGATGTAGGCGCTTAGCACTTCTTTCGGATCACCGTCGGCATTGAACGGCGTCGAAGCCTGCATGATCGGCGCGATGATGCTTTCCAGGACCTCGCGATAGAGGTTGTCCTTGGACTTGAAGTAGTAATACACGTTCGGCTTGGGCAGGCCGGCCTTGGCCGCGATATCGCTGGTCTTGGTGGCGGCGAAACCCTTGTCGGCGAATTCTTCACTGGCTGCGCGCAGGATCAGCTCCTTGTTGCGCTCGCGAATGGTACTCATGGTGCTGGCGGTCCTTTGACGCTGCGAGCCCGGATGGTAGCACTGAATGCCACGCTGTCGCTTGCCTGAACGAAATGCGCGTGGCCCGTTGCCGGCGCCGCCGCGCTGCTAGAGTTTCAACTCGACGACCCTTTGCCTGGCAGCGGCCTGCTGTCGGCCCCACGCCCGGTTGGTCGCCTGACCCCTGGATCGACTTGAGCGGACGCACTGTCGTGGGCAAAGGCAAACGAATCACACACCGATTGCTGCTCGGCCTGGGAGGGCTGCTGCTGGTCTTGCTGGCCTGGTGGTGGTGGTCGCGGCCCGTGCACCCGCAGCGCCCGGCAGCTGCCGGCGAGCCGGTGGCTGCGGTGGCCGTGGCGGTCCAGGATGTGCCGGTGTACATCGACGCCCTGGGCACGGTCACGCCCTCGCGCAGCGTCAGTGTCAGCACCCAGGTCAACGGCATTCTCGCCACCGTGGAGTTCCAGGAAGGCCAGGCCGTGCGCCAGGGCCAGGTGATTGCACGGATCGATGACCGCGCGATCAAGGCCCAGCTGGCGCAGGCGCGTGGCGTGCTGGCCCACGACCAGGCAGTGCTGGACAACGCCCGGCGCGACCTTGCGCGGTTTCGCGAACTGATCAAGGCCGGCTCGGTCAGCCAGCAGACCCTCGACACCCAGGCCTCGACCGTCGAGCAGCTGGCCGGCACCGTGGCCGCCGACCAGGGCGCGGTGCAAAACCTTGAAGTGCAACTGGGCTATTGCACCATCACCTCGCCGGTCGATGGCGTGGTGGGCTTGCGCCAGGTGGACCCGGGCAACTATGTCAGCATCACCAGCACCACGCCGATCGCGGTGATCACCCAGATGCGCCCGGCCACGGTGGTGTTCGCCGTGCCCGAGGATGACCTGGGCAAGATCCACCAGGCCCAGGTGCAGGGGCCGGTGAGCGTGCTGGCCTTCGACCGCGACAAGCGTGTGCTGCTGGCCACCGGCACGCTCTTGGCGCTGGACAACCAGGTCGACACCAGCACCGGCACGGTCAAGGTCAAGGCGCGTTTCGACACGGCCGGCAATGCGCTGTTTCCCAACCAGTTCGTCAATGCCCGGCTCAAGGCCGACACCCTGCAGCAGGTGCCGGTGGTGCCGACGCGGGCTATCCAGCATGGCAGCCAGGGCGATTTCGTGTTCATCGCCCAGGGCACCAAGGCGCAGTTGCGCAAGGTGCGCAGCGGGCCCGCGAGTGGCGAGCTCACGGCGATTCTCGAGCAAGGCGTGCGGCCCGGTGAGCAGGTGATCACCGAAGGCGCCGACAAGCTCGACGACGGCTCGCCGATCAAGGTCGTGGCGCCATGAGCCGCAGCCAATGAACATCTCGCGCCCGTTCATCGAGCGGCCGGTAGCCACCTGCCTGCTGATGTGCGCGGTACTGCTGCTGGGCATCCTCGGTTATCGCCTGCTGCCGGTCTCGGCGTTGCCGCAGGTCGACTACCCGACCATCCAGGTGTTCACCCAGTACCCCGGCGCCAGCCCCGAGGTGATCAGTTCGTCGATCAGCGCGCCGCTCGAACGCCAGCTGGGCGAGATGCCGGGGCTGCGCTCGATGGGCTCGACCAGCTCGGACGGCGCCTCGGTGCTGACCCTGCAGTTCGACCTGGCGCTGTCGCTGGACGTCGCCGAGCAGGAAGTGCAGGCAGCGATCAATGCCGCTGGCACATTCCTGCCGGCCAACCTGCCGTACCCGCCGGTGTACAGCAAGGTCAACCCAGCCGATGCGCCGGTGCTGACCTTGTCGCTGACCTCCGACGTGCTGCCGTTGACCAAGGTCCAGGACCTGGCCGACACACGCCTGGCGCAGAAGATTTCGCAGATCGCCGGGGTCGGCCTGGTGACCATCAGCGGCGGCCAGCGCCCGGCCGTGCGCATCGAGGCCAACACCTCGGCGCTGAACAACCTGGGCCTGTCACTGGAAGACCTGCGCAGCTCGCTGGGCAGTGCCAACGTCAACCAGGCCAAAGGCAACCTCGATGGCCGCTACCAGGCCTATTCGATCGGCGCCAACGATCAGTTGCAGCAACCCGAAGACTACCGCGACCTGGTGATCGCCTACCGCAACGGTGCGGCGATTCGCCTGTCCCAGGTCGCCAGCTCCATCCTCGGCGCAGAAAACCCGCGCCAGGCGGCCTGGACCAATGGCACCCCGGCCATCGTGCTGAACATCCAGCGCCAGCCGGGGGCCAACGTGATCGACGTGGTGGACCGGGTCCAGCGGCTGCTGCCGACCCTGCGTGCCAGCCTGCCGGGCACGCTCAAGGTGGCTGTGCTCACCGACCGCACTCAGACCATCCGCGCCTCGGTCAGCGACGTGCAGTTCGAGCTGGGCGTGGCCGTGGTGCTGGTGGTGCTGGTGATCCTGCTGTTCCTGCGCAACCTCGCCGCCACCCTGATCCCGGCCTTGACCGTGCCGTTGACGCTGGTCGGCACGCTGGCGGTGATCTACACCCTGGGCTTTTCCCTGAACAACCTGACGTTGATGGCGCTAACCATTTCCATCGGTTTCGTGGTCGACGATGCCATCGTCATGGTCGAGAACATCACCCGCTACCTGGAGGCCGGCGACACGCCGCTGCAGGCGGCGCTCAAAGGCGCGGCGCAGATCGGTTTCACCATCGTCTCGCTGTCCATCGCGCTAATCGCGGTGATGATCCCGCTGCTGTTCATGGGCGATGTGGTCGGGCGGTTGTTCCGTGAGTTCGCCATGACCGTGGCCGTGACCATCGTCATTTCCGCGCTCATCACCCTGACCCTGACCCCCATGCTCTGCGCCCGCCTGCTGCGCCACCGGCAGAAAAGCCAGGCAAGCGACCTGTTCACCCGTGTCGAGGGCCGTTACCTGCGCGGCCTGGACTGGGTGCTGGCGCACCGTGGCCTGGCGCTGTTGTCGGTGCTGTTGACGGCGGCATTGACGCTGCTGACCTTGCTGGCCATGCCCAAGGGCTTCTTCCCCGAGCAGGACACCGGCCTGATCCAGGGTATTTCCCAGGCGGCGCCCAGCACCTCGTTCCAGGGCATGCAGCAACAGCAGCAGCGCCTGGTCGCGCGCATTCTGCAAGACCCGGCGGTGCTGAGCCTGTCGTCGTTCGTTGGCATCGACCAGAACAACCCGACCCTCAACCAGGGCAGCCTGCTGATCAACCTCAAGCCACGCGGCGAACGTGACAGCGCCGCGGCGGTGATTCGCCGGCTGGCCGACGCCAACGCCGACGATGCCGGCATCCGCCTGTACCTGCACGGCGTGCAGGACCTGACCCTGGATGCCACGGTGTCCACCACTGCCTACCGCCTGGGCCTGCAGGCCGGCGACATGCAGACCCTCGAGCAGTGGACCGGCAAGCTGCTGGCGGCGATCCGCCAGGACCCGACCTTCACCGACGTGCAGAGCCAGGCGATGCAGTTCGGCAACCAGGTGCAACTGGACTTCGACCGCGCCACCGCCTCGCGCCTGGGCGTCACCCCCCAGGCCATCGACGATGTGCTGTACGACGCCTTTGGCCAGCGCCAGGTCTCGACCTTGTACACCCAGCTCAATCAATACCATGTGGTGATGGTCAGCGACCGCCCGCCACGCAACCTCGCCGACTTGCTGACAGGCCTCTACGTGGGCCTGCCCGGTGGCGGCGTGGCGCCGTTGTCGAGCATGGCCACGCAGAGCGTGCAGCGGGTGCCGCTGACGCTCAACCGGCTCGGCCAGTTCCCCTACGCCGACATCGCCTTCAACCTGGCCCCGGGGCAGTCGCTGGGGGCGGCGGTGGACCGGCTCAAGGCCATCGAAACGCAACTGGGCATGCCGGCCTCGGTGCAGCTGTCGCTGGAGGGGGCGGCGGCGACCTTTGCCGATTCGCTGGGCAACCAGGCGTTTCTGGTGGGCGCGGCGATCGTCGTGGTGTACCTGATGCTGGGCATCCTCTACGAAAGCTTCGTGCACCCGGTGACCATTCTTTCCACCCTGCTGTCGGCGGCGCTGGGTGCGTTGCTGGCGCTGCTGATCACCGGCACGCAGTTCGACATCATCGGCCTGATCGGTATCGTGCTGCTGATCGGCATCGTGATGAAGAACGGCATCATGATGGTCGACTTCGCCCTGGAGCTGCAGCGCGGTGAAGGCGCCGAGCCGCTGGCGGCGATCCGCAAGGCCGCGCAACTGCGCCTGCGGCCGATCCTGATGACCAGCCTGGCTTCGCTGTTCGGTGCGCTGCCCTTGGCGTTCGGCAGTGGCGTGGGCTCCGAACTGCGCCACCCGCTGGGCATCGCGATCATCGGCGGGTTGCTGCTGAGCCAGGCGCTGACGCTGTTCTCCACCCCGGTGAACTACCTGGCCATGAACGGCCTGGGGCAGCGCTTCAGGCGGCGCCGCGCGTTGCTGGAGGCGCCATGATCAACCTCAGCGCGCCGTTCATCCGGCGCCCGGTGGCCACGGCGCTGCTGGCCCTGGGCCTGGCCATATTCGGCGCCCTGGCGTTCACCTTGTTGCCGGTGGCGCCGCTGCCGGAAGTCGACTTCCCCACCATCAGCGTGCGCGCATCGCTGCCGGGCGCCGACCCCTACACCGTGGCCACCTCGGTGGCCACGCCGCTGGAGCGCCAGTTCGGGCAGATCGCCGGGGTCACCCAGATGACCTCCTCGAGCACCCTGGGCGCCACGCGGATCAACTTGCAGTTCGACCTGGATCGCAACATCGATGGCGCCGCGCGCGATGTGCAGGCAGCGATCAATGCCGCGCGCAGCAACTTGCCCAGCGACCTGTCGGGCAACCCGACCTACCGCAAGGTCAACCCGGCCGACTCGCCGATCCTGATCATCGGCCTGACCTCCGAAAGCGCCACCCCGGCGCAGATGTACGACGTGGCCTCCACCTTGCTCGAGCAGCGCCTGCTGCAGACCCGCGGGGTGGGTGATGTCACGGTCGGCGGCGGGGCCTTGCCGGCCGTGCGCGTGGAGCTCAACCCCGACCGGCTCAACCACTACGGCATCAGCCTCGAGCAGGTGCGCACGGCCATCGCCAGCGCCAACGTCAACCTGCCCAAGGGCGCCCTGGACCTGGCCGGGCAGAATCACCTGCTGGCGGCCAACGACCAGCTGTACAACCCGGGCGACTATGCGCCGCTGGTGGTCAAGCATGACGGCGGCAGCCTGGTGCGCATCGCCGACCTGGGCCAGGTGCGCGAGGATGTCGAAGACCTGCGCAACTTCGGCCTGTTCAACGGCAAGCCGGCGGTGCTGCTGGTGTTGTTCAAGCAGCCCGGGGCCAACGTGATCGACACGGTCGATGCGGTGAAGGCGCAGCTGCCTTTGCTGCAGGCGTCGATCCCGGCGACCATCAAGCTGAGCATCCTGATGGACCGCAGCACCACCATTCGCGCCTCGCTGCGCGATGTGGAAATCACCCTGCTGGCGGCCATCGCCCTGGTCACGCTGGTGACCTACGGCTTCTTTCGCGACTGGCGCAGCACCCTGGTGCCGGCCATCGCCGTGCCGTTGTCGCTGCTGGGCACCTTTGCCGGCATGTATTTTCTGGGCTACAGCCTGAACAACCTGTCGCTGATGGCGCTGACCATCGCCACCGGTTTCGTGGTGGACGATGCGATCGTGGTGGTGGAGAACATCATGCGCCACCTCGAACGTGGCGTGCCGCGCCTGCAGGCGGCGCTGGACGGCGCCGGCGAGGTGGGCTTCACGGTGTTGAGCATCAGCGTCTCGCTGGTGGCGGTGTTCATCCCGCTGCTGCTCATGGGCGGCATCGTCGGGCGCTTGTTCCGCGAGTTTTCCGTGACTTTGTCGTTGTCGATCGTCATCTCGATGCTGATCTCGCTGACCATCACCCCGGTGCTGGCCAGCGTGCTGCTGCGCCCACCGGCGCAGGCGCACGCGGGCGACACGCCGGATTCGCGGTTCCACCGCTTCTACGACCGCAGCCTGGCCTGGGTGATCGGCCATTCGCGCTTGATGGGGCTTTTGACCCTGCTGGTGCTGGGCTTGGCGGTGGTGCTGTACGTGCTGGTGCCCAAGGGCTTCTTCCCCCAGGAGGACAGTGGCCGGCTGTCGGGGACCATCCTGGCGTCGCAGAGTGTGTCCTACGCCGCGATGCAGGCTGACTTTCGCGAGATCAACCGCCAGGTGGTGAGCAACCCCAATGTCCAGACCGTGGGCGGGTTCGTCGGCGGTGGCGGCGGCGGTGGTTCGGGGGCGATCAACAGCGCCCAGCTGTTCGTTGCGCTCAAGCCCAAGGGCGAACGCCAGGCCAGCGCCGACCAGGTGATCGCGCAGATCCGCCACGCCCTGGGCGCGATGCCGGGTACCCGGCTGTACTTGCAGTCGGCCCAGGACATCACGGTCGGCGGCCGGCAGAGCGGCGCGCAGTTCCAGTACACCCTGACCGCGGACGACCAGGCCAGCCTCGACCAGTGGGTGCCCAAGGTGGTGGCGGTGCTGCGCGGCTTGCCGCAGCTCACCGACGTCAACACTGACCAGCAGAACGCCAGCCTGATGACGCACCTGCAGGTCAACCGGGATGCCGCGGCGCGGCTGGGGGTGAACATGGCGGCAGTGGACCAGACGCTGTACGACGCCTTTGGCCAGCGCCAGGTGTCGACCCTGTACCGCGCCGCCAACCAGTACCACGTGGTGATGAGCCTGGCGCCGTCCTACTGGAGCGACCCGGCGGTGCTCAAGACCCTCTACCTGCCCAGCAGCCAGGGCGCAACGCCACTGGTGCCGCTGGCCGCCGTGGCCAGCCAGGCGCTGGCGCGCACGGCGATTGCCATCAACCACCAGGGCACCTTCCCGGCCGTCACGGCGTCGTTCAACCTGGCGCCGGGGGTGTCGATCGGCCAGGCCACCGCGCTGGTCGATGCGGGCGTGGCGCAGCTGCGCATGCCCGCCAGCGTGGTGGGGGAGTTTGCCGGTACCGCGCAGGTGTTCAAGGCCTCGCTGGCCAGCGAGCCGTTGCTGATCGTCGCGGCGCTGGTGTCGGTGTACATCGTGCTGGGCATCCTCTACGAAAACCTGGTGCACCCGCTGACCATCCTCTCGACCCTGCCCTCGGCGGGCGTCGGTGCGCTGGTGGCGCTGCTGCTGACCGGCACGGAACTGTCGATCATCGCCTTGGTGGGGGTGATCCTGCTGATTGGCATCGTCAAGAAGAACGCGATCATGATGATCGACTTCGCCCTGCACACCCGCCGCACCCAGGGCCTGGATGCGCGGGCGGCGATCCGCCAGGCCTGCCTGGTGCGGGTGCGGCCGATCATGATGACCACCCTGGCGGCGACCCTGGGCGCGTTGCCGCTGGTGCTGGGCAATGGCTATGGCGCCGAACTGCGCCGGCCGCTGGGCATCTCGATCATTGGCGGGCTGCTGTTCAGCCAGCTGCTGACGCTGTACAGCACGCCGGTGATCTACCTGTGGCTGGACCGCCTGGCAGGCCGGCTGCGTGGCACCGGCAAGGAGCAAGGCAGATGAACCTGCGCAGCGCTTGCCTGGCCCTGTGCCTGTTGCTGGGGGGCTGCATGGTCGGCCCGGACTACCAGCGCCCGGCGATGGCGCTGCCCCAGGGCTTCAAGGAAGGCGGGCAATGGCAGCGCGCGGCCGCCAACCCGCAAGGCGCCCTGGACAGCCGCTGGTGGCTGGGCTTTGGCGATGCCCAGCTGAACGTCCTGATCGAGCAGTCGGCGCGGGCCAACCAGTCGATCGTCGCCGCCGAAGCGGCCTGGCGCCAGGCCAGGGACCAGGTGGCCATCAGCCGCGCCGGGCTGTGGCCGACCGTGACCGCGGGCCTTTCGGCGACGCGCGGCGTCGATGGCGGCGGGGCGACCTTGTCCAAGGGCACCGGCAGCGGCGTGCAGCAGACCGTCAGCGCCACCTTGGGCGCCAGCTGGGAGCCAGACCTGTGGGGGCAGGTGCGGCGTACCCTCGAATCGAGCGAAGCGCTGGCGCAGGCCTCCGACGCGCAGCTGGCCGGGGTGCGCCTGTCGATCGCCAGCAGCGTTGCCAGCAACTACCTCGGGCTGCGCCAGCTGGACCTGGACATCGCCTTGCTCGAACGCCAGCAGCAGCTCAACCAGCAGCTGCTGGACATGACCCAGGCGAGCTTCGTGCAAGGCGCCGCGTCCAACGACCAGTTGCTGGTGGCCCAGGACCAGTTGAGCACGGTGGTGGCCGCGTTGCAGACCGCCCAGCGCAGCCGCGAGCAGTTCGAGCATGCCTTGGCCGTGCTGGTCGGCCAGGCACCTGCGCAGTTCAGCATCGCGCCGCGCAGCGACTATGCCTTCGCCGTGCCGCACCCGCCTTTGAGCCTGCCATCGCGGCTGTTGCTGCGCCGCCCCGACGTGATTGCCGCCGAGCGCACGGCGGCGGCGGCCAATGCCCGCATCGGGGTGGCCGAGGCGGCGTTCTACCCCACCCTCGACCTCAGCGCCGAAATCGGTTTTCGCGGCAGTGCGCTGGGTGGCCTGTTCAGCGTGCCCAACCGTATCTGGAGCCTGGGCCCGGCGCTGGCGGCGACCTTGTTCGACGGCGGTGCCCGCGAGGCCAGCCTGCGCCAGGCGTATGCCGGCTACGACGAGGACGTGGCCAACTACCGAGGGGCCGTGCTGGCCGCGCTGCAGAACGTCGAGGACAACCTCTCGGCGCTCAACCACCTGCAGCGCCAGGCCGACACCTTCGGCCAGATCCACCAGCGCAACCAGCAGCTGTTCGCCAGCCAGCAGACCCAGCAGCGGGTGGGCGTGGTCAGCCAGCAAGCGGTGGTGACCCAGCAATTGCTGCTGTTGCAGAGCGAGCAGAACCTGCGCGATGCCCAAGGCCAGCTGAGCCAGGCCAGCGTTGCCCTGATCCAGAGCCTGGGCGGCGGCTGGGCACCCTGAGCGGCGCGGAGTATGCTGCGGGTTTTGCTTCGTAGGGAAACGTGAACCATGGCCGCAAGCAGTCTGCTGGTATTGATCGACGACATCGCCACGGTGCTCGACGATGTCTCGCTGATGACCAAGGTCGCGGCGAAGAAGACCGCCGGGGTGCTTGGCGACGACCTGGCGCTCAATGCCCAGCAGGTCACCGGGGTGCGCGCCGAGCGCGAGATCCCGGTGGTGTGGGCGGTGGCCAAGGGCTCGTTCATCAACAAGGCGATATTGGTGCCGGCGGCGCTGCTGATCAGTGCGTTCATCCCCTGGGCGGTGACGCCGCTGCTGATGGTCGGCGGTGCCTACCTGTGCTTCGAGGGTTTCGAGAAGCTCGCGCACAAGTTCCTGCATGGCAAGGAGCAGGACAGCGCCCAGCAAGAGGCGCGCAAGCAAGCCGTGGCCGATGCCAATGTCGACCTGGTGGCCTACGAGAAAGCCAAGATCAAGGGCGCGGTGCGCACCGACTTCATCCTTTCGGCGGAGATCATCGCCATTACCCTGGGCACCGTGGCCGATGCGCCGCTGACCCAGCAGATCATCGTGCTGTCAGGCATCGCCATCATCATGACCATCGGCGTGTATGGGCTGGTGGGCGGCATCGTCAAGCTCGATGACCTGGGCCTGTGGCTGACGCAGAAGGCGTCTAGCCTGGCCCGGGCGGTGGGCAACGGCATCCTGCGCGCCGCGCCCTACATGATGAAGAGCCTGTCGGTGATCGGCACCGCGGCGATGTTCCTGGTCGGTGGCGGCATCCTGGTGCATGGCATCGCGCCCCTGCATCATGCCATCGAGGCGTTCAGCGAGGGGCGCGGTGGGGCGCTGACCGGGGCGCTGCTCAACGGCGTGGCCGGTGTGCTGGCCGGCGCCGTGGTGCTGCTGGTGGTCAGCGCCGCTTCCAGGTTGTGGCGGGCGATCAGGGGCTGACCACCACGTTGCTGTCGGCCGGTTTCCAGCTCAGCAGGCCCTGACTGAAGCCATAGGCGGCGCTCTGGTAGTAGGCGATGGCCCGGCGTACCAGCGGGTTGTCATTGCCCACGGTGGTTTCGCGGCTGTTGCCCAGGGCATCCTGGTGCACGCGCATGCCGCCGCGCGGGCTGAGGATGGCCAGGTCCTGGCCGTCGAACAGGCCCAGGTGCTGGTAGTTGCCGATCAGCACCCGTGGCGGCAGGGCATCTTCCTTGAGCAGGTCGCGGCCAAAGAAGGTCGAGGTGTAGTCCAGGTTGAGCAGGCCGAGCACGGTGGGCGCCAGGTCGATCTGGCTGGCCAGCTTGCCATCCTCGCGCGCTTCGACCAGCTTGGGCGCGTAGATCCACAGCGGGATCTGGTAGTTGTTCACCGGCAGGTCCTCGACACCGGCGCTGCCGGCGGTGTGGTCGGCGACGAAGATGAACAGGGTGTTGTCGAACCAGGGCTTGGCCTTGGCCTGTTCGAGGAACTCGGCAATGGCGTGGTCGGTGTACTTCACGGCGCCTTCACGGCCTTCACCGGACGGGATGTCGATACGCCCGTCGGGGTAGGTGTAGGGGCGGTGGTTGGAGGTGGTCATCAGCTGCAGGAAGAACGGCTGCTGCTTGGCGTGGTCGGCATCGGCCAGTTTCAGGGTCTGGCGGTACAGGTCTTCGTCGGCCATGCCCCAGGCGTTCTTGAAGCTGATCTCGCTTTCATCGACGCTGCTCTGGTCGACGATGCGGTAGCCGTTGCCGCTGAAGAAGGCGTTCATGTTGTCGAAGTAGCCGCGCCCGCCGTAGACGAACACCGCATCGTAGCCCACCGCCTTCAATTGCTGGCCGAGGCTGGCGTAACCGCTTTCGCGGCCGATGCGTTTGACGATCGAGCGCCCCGGGGTGGGCGGGATCGACAGGGTGATGGCTTCCAGGCCGCGGTCGGTGCGGGTGCCGGTGGCGTAGAAGTTGCTGAAGTACAGGCTCTGGCGGCGCAGTGCATCGAGGTTTGGCGTGAGGTTGCGGTCATCGCCGTTGCTGCCCATGTACTTGGCGCTGAAGCTTTCGATGGTCACCAGGATGATGTTCGGCGTGCGCTGCGCACCGTCGGCGCTGACTTGGCGGCGGATGTCCTGCGGGTCGCTGCCTTCGAGCTGCACGCGCGGTTCGGCCAGCTCCTTGTGCATCTGCGCGCCGACATCGGCGGCGTCCAAGCTTGCATAGAACTGGGTGTAGTCCAGTTCGTTGTTACGGAAGGCGGCGAAGAACTGGTACGGGCCGTTGCTGGCCAGTTCGCGCTGGTAGGCGTTGCCGCCCTGGCCACGCGGGAACTGCTGGTCGATCACCAGCACGTTCAGGCCCACCAGCACGGCCAGCAGGGCAACGCCGAGCAGGCGCTGGCGCGCTGTCGCGGCGGGTGCGGCCAGGGCCCGGGCCAGCGGCTTGCGCAGCAGCAAGGCAAGCACCAGGGCGACCACGGCGATGGCGCTGAGCAGGGTTGGCAGTGGGTAGGACTCGCGGATGTTGTCCAGCACTTCCTTGGAGTACACCAGGTAGTCGACGGCGATGAAGTTGAAGCGCACGCCGAACTCGTCCCAGAACAGCCATTCGGCCACGGCGACGAACAGCATCACGAACAGGCTCAGCACCAGCAGCGCGCCCAGCAGCCAGCGATGCCCGCGGGTACGCCACAGCCCGGCGGGGCACAGTGCCACGTAAACGCCCAGCGGCAAGGCGGCGTAGACCAGGAAGCTGAGGTCGTAGAGGGCACCGCCGAAGAACAGCGAGAAGTAATTGCCGCTCACTTCATCCAGGTGGGTAACCAGCAGCACGATCCGCGTCAGCAGAAAAATACCGAACCAGAGTGAGCAAACAAGTAGCAGGTACCGCCACGGGGCGGACAGGGAATTGCGCATGGAGTTGGCCTGTTGTCTTTCTTGGATATGCGAGGACAGGCAGTGTAGAAGGGACTTTGAAAAAAATCTGTCAAAATTTCGCAGTGCGTGACATGCAACGCGCAATTATAGTCGCAGGCCTTGGCATTTAATCGTATCGGGAGGTGGGAACATGTTTGGCAGTGTATTGACTTACGATGCCTATCACTTGGCGCTCTACCTGCTCACGGCCCTGGCCTGGGCGGCCTTGGGCTTTTTCCTGCTGCTGCGGGGGCTGGATCTGCAGGCGCTGTACCGCTGTTGCGCGATGTTCGGCCTGGCCTTGGCGATCAATGCGGTAATGCTGGTGTTGGATATCTTGCGAATACTCGAACATCACCAGGTGGAATTGGCGTTGTTGGTAATTGGCATGGCCTTGCCGCTCTCGATTATTTTGACCTTCAAGGCAAATTCTTTTGTAAATAAGCGAGCGCTTAAATAAGTGTAAGTGATCGCTTACAAGTTTGCCGGTGACAGCGTCGATGGCCCTCGACGCTGTCACGATTCAGCCGATCAGAAGTGCACTTTGACCAGGAAGCTGGCGGTGTTCTGGTCGGTGGTGAAGCCTTCGGAATCCTTGATCCCGTATTTGTTCTTCCAGTAGTCGTACTCGAAACCGACGTACAGCTGCTTCTCGCCCAGGTGCAAGGCCTTGCCCAGGTCGTACTTGACCTGCGGGTTGAAGTGCAGGTTGGCGTGGTAGTCGCCACGGCTGTTCTGGTCGTTGTCGACCACCCAGTCCATGTAGCCGTCGATGAGGATGTCGGACGAGCCCACAGGCAGGGTGTAGGACCACACCGGGGTGATCTGCCAGACGTTGTCACCCGGGCGGCTGCCGTCGGTGGTGCGCTGGTAGAAGTTCAGCTGGAAGTAGTCGAAGCCTGGGATCGCCAGGTCGAAGCCCGGGCCGATCAGGTACGACTCAGTATCACCCTCGCCGAACTCGTAGGTCATGGCCAGCAGCACGTCCTTGACCGGGCCGAACTCCAGCTTCTGGTCGAAGATCTTGCCGAACGACAGGCGCGGGCTGATCTCGCCGTAGTAGGTGTTGGGGCCGTTGTTGAAGTCCTTCTTGCCGTTGTAGAAGATCTTGTCGACGAAGATGAAGTTGTCGCCGTACTTCCAGCCATCGGCGTGTTCGAAGGTGACCGTCTGCTGCACTTCAGGGTTGACCTTGAAGTTCTTGCCCCACAGGTAGGTCAGGCTGTTGTTCTGCCACTGCAGCAGGTCGTCGGCGTAGGTCGTGCCGCAGGCCAGCAGGCCGCCGGCGAGAATCAGGCTGTTGATGGTACGCATTGCGAGTGTCGCTCCCTTGTTTTGATCTGTTGTCAGCGCTCGTAAAGGCGCTGTTCTTGTCTTTTGAGTCAGCTTTTTTCGATAGGCCACAGCTGTTTGGCAAGAGCTGCGCCAACTTTTCCGGGTTGGCGGCAACGGTCCTGCTCGACTCGTTCTGAACGGATGAAAATGGGTATTTCAGGCTGGCAACACGTTGGCCAACCGCCCGAATTCATTGACTGAGCGGTCAGTAAACGCAGGCAGAATCCATCCTGCCCTGATCGAGGGGGCGCGCAGATTACTGGCTTGCGCGCCCGGCCTCAAGTGCTCCATCTTGGAACACGCTGTTACAAACTTGTGCGTTCGGTCAGGTTATCAGAAATGCACCTTGATCAGTGCACTGGCAACGCTCTGATTGCTTTCCAGGTTGCCGCGGCTGTCGATGCCGTACTTGTCCTTCCAGTAGCTGTACTCGAAGCCCACGTACAGCTGCTTGGCGCCCAGGTTCAGGGCCTTGCCCAGGTCGTACTTGACCTGTGGGTTGAAGTGCAGGTTGGCGTGATAGGTGCCGCGGCTGTTCTGGTCGTTGTCGGGCACCCAGTCCATGTAACCGTCGATCAGAATGTCGGACTTGCCCACCGGGATGGTGTACGACCAGCCAGGGGTGATCTGCCAGACATTGTCGCCAGGGCGGCTGCCTTCGGTGTTGCGCACATAGAAGTTGAGGGTGAAGTAGTTGAAGCCCGGGATGTCCAGGTCGAAGCCGGGGCCAATCAGGTAGGCCTCGTTGTCGCCTTCACCGCGTTCGTAGGTCATCGCCAGCAGCACGTCCTTGACCGGGCCGAAGGCCAGCTTCTGGTCGAAGATCTTGCCGAACGACAGGCGCGGGCTGAACTCACCGTAGTAGGTGGTCACGCCTTTGCCCGGGTCGGGCTTGCCGTTGTAGAAGATCTTGTCGATGAACAGGAACGTGTCGCCGTACTTCCATTTGTTGGCGTGCTCGAAGGTGATGGTCTGCTGGATGTCGGGGTTGACCTTGAAATCCTTGCCGTACAGATAGGTCAGGCTTTCGCCATGCCAGAGCAGCCAATCGCCTGCGTGCGCGGGGAGGGTGGCCAGCAGGCTGCTGCCCAGCAGCAGTGACGAGGTGATGCGCTTCATGTTGTGATTCCCGGACTTATTGTTTTTGTTGGCGGTTTTTTCGGCGCGCAGGCGCCCCGAGCAGCCCATTCCGGCGGGCCGACGGTGTAGCGGTTACTGCGGGTATGAGCAGGGGCGGCAAAGCTGCCGCCCCGCTAGGCTCAATGCTGGTGACAGGCGTCGTTGTGCGCGGCGCGGTCGGCACCGCCGAGGATGTTGAACAGCACGTTCAGCACCAGGGCACTGACCGTGGCCATGGCGATGCCGCTGTGGGTGATGGGTTCCATCCACTGGGGCATCTGCGCGAAGAACTCCGGACGGACCACGGGGATCAGGCCAAAGCCGACGCTCACTGCAACCAGCAGCTGGTTGCGACGGTCGCCGATGTCCGCTTCCTGGAGGATCTTGATCCCGGTGGCGGTGACCATGCCGAACATGGCGATGGACGCGCCGCCCAGTACCGCAGGCGGGATCGAGGCGATCAGGAAGGCTGCCTTGGGCAGCAGGCTGAGCAGGATCAGCAGGGCGCCGGCGACCACGGTGACGTAGCGGCAGCGTACCCCGGTCATCTGCACCAGGCCGATGTTCTGGGCGAAGGAGGAGTGGGTGAAGGTGTTGAAGAAACCGGCGACGAACGACGCACCGGCATCGCACAGCAAGCCGCGACGCAGCATGCCAGGCGTGACTTCACGATCAGTCACCTTGCCCAGGGCCAGGAACATGCCCGTGGACTCGACGAAGATGATCACCACCACCAGGCACATCGACAGGATCGGTGCCAGGCTGAAGGTCGGCATGCCGAAGTGCAGTGGGGTCACCACTTGCAGCCACGGCGCCTCGTTCAGGCCAGACAGGTCGACCATGCCGATGGAGCCGGCCAGGATGTAACCCAGGCCCATGCCCACCAGGACCGAAACGTTGACCCAGAAACCGCGCATGAAGCGGTTGATCAGCAGGATCACCGCCAGCACCAGGCCGGCCACCATCAGGTAGATGGGCGAACCGAAGGCTTCTGCCTCATGGCCGCCACCGGCCCAGTTGACCGCGACCGGGAACAGCGACAGGCCGATCGAGGTAATCACGGTACCGGTGACCAGCGGTGGGAAGAAGCGCACCACCTTGGACATGAACGGCGCAATCAGCATGCCGAAGAAGCCGGCAGCGATGGTTGCACCGAAGATGCCCTGCAGGCCTACGCCGGGCATGCCGGCCATGGCCACCATGCTGCCGACGGCAGCGAAACTGGCGCCCATCATCACCGGCATGCGGATCCCTACCGGGCCGATACCGAACGACTGGATGATGGTGGCTACGCCTGCGACCAGAAGGTCGGCGTTGATCAGGAAGGCAACTTCTTCACGGGACAATCCGGCAGCCTGGCCGATGATCAAAGGCACGGCAATCGCGCCTCCGTACATCAACAGAACATGTTGCAGGCCTACCAGGATCAGTTGGAACAGGGGCAGGGGCTGTCGCGGCGGCGCAACTGGAATGTACGCCTTGCGTGACTCGGACATGCAGCACCTCGAGTTTTGTTTTTATTCTCGGATCCAAGCGCCAGGCCAAGGCCTGGTCGCTCGATGCTTGCTTGTTGCGTGTTGCTTGCAGCGTGGGCCGGCAAGGCCGGCCCATTCGCGGCGCAAGGCCGCTCCCGCCAGGGCGCGCGGACGCCCCGGCGGGACAGGTGTATCAGTTGACCTGCGCGCCTTTGGCGATCCAGTCACCGACCAGCTTGCGCTCCTCGGTGGTCATCTGGGTGATGTTGCCCAGCGGCATGATCTGGCTGGCGACCGCTTGCGCCTGAATGCGCGCGGCCTGGGCCTGGATCTGCTGCGGAGTGTCGAACATCACGCCGGCAGGGGCAGCGCTGAACAGTGGGCTGGTCGGTTTCGACGAGTGGCACACACTGCAGCGTTCCTGGATGACTTTGTGGATCTTGTCGAAGTCGCCACCAGCAGCCTGCGCGGTCGCTTCGGCCGGCGCTTGTGCGGGTGCGGCTGGCGCTTCGGAAGCCTTGGCGGCGTCTTCGGCACGTTGCTCGGCAGCGGTCTTGCCACCCACTGCAGTTGCCGGCAGCGGTTGGTACTCGATCTTCGCCGCCGCCTGCTCAGGCGCAACAGCCATCGGCTTGGGGCCGGTGACATAGGCCAGGCAGATCATCGCCAGCGCGCCCACAGGCAGGGTCCAGGCGTACTTGTTGCTGTCGTGGCGGGTGTTGAAGTAGTGGCGGATCAGAACCGCGGCTACTGCGATACCGGCCAGGATCAGCCAGTTGTACTGGCTACCGTAGGTGCTCGGGAAGTGGTTGCTGATCATGATGAACAGCACCGGCAGGGTGAAGTAGTTGTTGTGACGCGAACGCAGCAGGCCCTTGGCCGGCAGCACCGGGTCGGGGGTCTGGTTGTTCTCGATCGCCGCCACCAGCTGGCGCTGGGCCGGCATGATGATGCGGAACACGTTACCGACCATGATGGTGCCGATGATCGCGCCGGTGTGCAGGTAAGCACCACGGCCGCTGAACACCAGGCTGAAGCCGAAGCAGGCAGCGATGATCAGCACGAACAGCACGGCGCCGAGCAGGGCAGGGTGCTTGCCCAGTGGCGAGTCGCACAGGAAGTCGTAGATGAACCAGCCGGCGATCAGCGAACCGATACCGATGGCCACGCCTTCGGCACCGCTCAGGGTGCTGCCGGGTGCCAGCAGGTACAGGCTGGGGTTCCAGTAGAACACCACGCACAGCAGGGCAATACCGGACATCCAGGTGAAGTAGGCTTCCCATTTGAACCAGTGCAGGTTCTCGGGCATTTTCGGGGGTGCGAGTTTGTATTTCTCCAGGTGGTAGA
>NZ_DJTF01000111.1:0-4741 GCF_002438125.1 Pseudomonas sp. UBA6315 | reverse complement strand
TCATGGTTGTTACGTTCTCCTGGCGGAAGGGTTGTTGCGTATGCGGGGTATATAAGGGGCCGATCGCACGGATTCAATCGGGCGACTATTTCAAACTGTGTACGGCGGAGTATGGCAGAGGATCTGGCGGGGGCTGTGAGCTAGAGCGTTGCAGGATGTAAGAAACGGTCGTTGGCGTTTGTAGGAGGCTGCTTTGCCGCCCATCGCCGGCAAGCCGGCTCCCACAGAAGGCTGCGCAGGCCTCGAGCCTTGTGCTGCTTCTGTGGGAGAGGCATGCCTTACTGCGAATAGGTGCGCAGGAAGTTGCCGATCCGGCCGATTGCCGCTTCCAGGTCATCCACCCGCGGCAAGGTCACCACGCGGAAGTGGTCTGGCCACGGCCAGTTGAAGGCGGTGCCCTGCACGATCAGCAGCTTCTCGGACAGCAGCAGGTCCAGGGCGAACTTCTCGTCGTTGAGAATCGGGCAGACCTTCGGGTCGATCCGCGGGAACGCATACAGCGCGCCCATCGGCTTCACGCAGCTCACGCCGGGGATGTCGTTGAGCAGCTCGTAGGTGCGGTTGCGCTGCTCCAGCAGGCGGCCCGGCGGCAGCACCAGGTCGTTGATGCTCTGGTAGCCGCCCAGGGCGGTCTGGATGGCATGCTGGGCCGGCACGTTGGCGCACAGGCGCATGTTGGCCAGCATGTCGATGCCTTCGATGTAGCTCTGGGCGTGGTGCTTGGGCCCGGAGATGATCAGCCAGCCGGAGCGGAAACCGGCGACCCGGTACGACTTGGACAGGCCGTTGAAGGTCAGGCACAGCAGGTCTGGGGCCAGCGAGGCGGTGCTGATGTGCACGGCTTCGTCGTAGAGGATCTTGTCGTAGATCTCGTCGGAGAACACCACCAGGTTGTGCTGGCGGGCCAGCTCCAGCATGCCCAGCAGCAGCTCGCGGGAGTACACGGCGCCGGTCGGGTTGTTCGGGTTGATGATCACCAGCGCCTTGGTGTTCGGGGTGATCTTGGCCTTGATGTCTTCAAGGTCCGGGAACCAGTCGGCCTGCTCGTCGCACAGGTAGTGCACCGGCTTGCCGCCGGCCAGGCTCACGGCGGCGGTCCACAGCGGGTAGTCCGGGGCCGGGATCAGCACTTCGTCGCCGTTGTTGAGCAGCGCCTGCATCGACATCACGATCAGCTCGGACACACCGTTGCCCAGGTAGATGTCCTCGATGGTGACGCCTTCGATTTCCTTCTGCTGGCAGTACTGCATCACCGCCTTGCGCGCGCTGAACAGGCCCTTGGAGTCGCTGTAGCCCTGGGCGGTGGGCAGGTTGCGGATCACATCCTGGAGGATTTCGTCCGGCGCCTCGAAGCCAAACGGCGCCGGGTTGCCGATGTTCAGCTTGAGGATGCGATGGCCTTCCTCTTCCAGGCGTTTGGCGTGCTTGAGCACTGGGCCGCGAATGTCGTAGCAGACATTGGCGAGCTTGTTCGATTTGCTGAACTGCATGATGTGGTCCCGATTGAGAATACGCGGTGCGCCGCCGTCGAAAGGTTTGAAAGGGCAGGGCGCGGGTGCCAGACTTGAAGCCTTGCACACGAAGCCAACTAATATACGTGCCACCCGCGCCCTGGAAAAGACGGCGCGAGGTGAAATTCAGCCTGCCGAGGTCCCCCCATGCAAAAGATCGACAAAACCCTGGAACAATGGCGTGCGATGCTCGACCCGGAGCAGTACCAGGTGTGCCGCCTGAAGGGCACCGAGCGGCCGTTCAGTGGCAAGTACAACAGCGAGCGCCGCGCAGGCGTGTACCACTGCATCTGCTGCGACCTGGCGCTGTTCGATTCGCAGGCCAAGTTCGATTCCGGCTGCGGCTGGCCAAGCTTCTACGCGCCGATCGAACAGAGCGCGATGGTCGAGATCCGCGACACCTCCCACGGCATGATCCGCACCGAAGTCACCTGCGCCCAGTGCGATGCCCACCTGGGCCACGTCTTCCCCGATGGCCCGCCACCGACCGGCCTGCGTTACTGCATCAACTCGGTGTGCCTGGACTTCAAACCCCGCGACGGAGCCTGACCATGGCCGCATCGATGCTGGACATCCCCTGCGTCACCCTCGGTGGCGAGCACAAGGTGCTGGGCGACTTCCCGGGCAAGGCGCTGCTGGTGGTCAACACCGCCAGCCAATGTGGCTTCACCCCGCAGTACAAGGGCCTGGAACAGCTCTGGCAGGCCTACCGCGAGCGCGGCCTGGTGGTGTTGGGCTTCCCCTGCAACCAGTTCGGCAAGCAGGAGCCGGGGGATGCGCGGGAGATCGCGCAATTTTGCGAGGCCAACTTCGGCGTGAGCTTCCCGCTGTTTCGCAAGGTCGAGGTCAACGGCCCGGGTGCCCACCCGCTGTTCGTCGAGCTCAAGCAGCGGGCGCCGGGCCTTTTGGGGTCGCAGAAGATCAAGTGGAACTTCACCAAGTTCCTGGTCGACCCGGCCAGCGGCAAGGTCACCCGTTTTGCCCCCACCACCAAGCCCCAGGCCCTGGAAGCCGACATCGAGCGCCTGCTCAGCCGCTGAGCGGCACCCAGTGCTCGATCAGCGCCAGTAGCTCTTCGCGGCGAAACGGCTTGGCCAGGTAGTCGTTCATGCCTGCCGCACGGCAGCGCTCGCGTTCCTCGGGCATGGCGTTGGCGGTGAGGGCGACGATCGGCAGGTCGGGCCAGCGGCCGCTCTGGCGGATGCGCCGGCTGGCCTCGTAGCCGTCCATCACCGGCATGTTGCAGTCCATCAGCACCAGGTCGAAATCTTCCTGCGCCAGCAGCTCCAGGGCCTCGGCGCCCTGGGTGGCCAGCGTGACCTGGCAGCCGAGCTTGGCCAGCATGCCCTTGGCCACCAACTGGTTCACCGGGTTGTCTTCGACCAAGAGAATGCGTGCACGGCCAGCCGCAGCGTTCAGCGCCGGAGTTGCCAGCGGGTGCTCCGGGGCATGGCCCTGGAGGATGCGCCGCAGCGTCTGGTACAGGGCATTGCGTGCCAGCGGCCGGGCCAGCTGGTGCAGCGGCGCCAGTTGCGCCGATTGCTCTGCGGGTAGGAAATTGCCGTAGGCGGTCACCAGCAGGATCGGCGCCTTCAGGGTGGGGCGCAGTTGCAGCAGGTGGTCGAGGTCATCGGTGATCAGCAGGTCGACGCGCTCGGCGGGCAGGCTGGCGACGCTGTCGTGGCGCTGGTAGCTCAGCCCCCAGCTTGGCAGCAGGCCTTGCAACAACTCGCTGAGGCCGCTGGCGGCGGCGCTCAAGGCCAGCACCTGGCCGTGCAGGGGCGCGGCGGCGATGGCCTCGGTGTGGGTGGGCAGCGGCAGTTCGGCGCTGAAGCGGCTGCCGAAGCCGGGCTCGGAGTGGATGTACAGGCGCCCGTGCATGGCCTTGCACAGGTTGTGGGTCAGGGTCAGCCCCAGGCCGGTGCCGCCGTACTGGCGGGTAATGCCGGCACCGGCCTGGGTGAACGGCTGGAAGATCCGCGCCTGGGCCTCCTCGGGGATGCCGATGCCGGTGTCGCTGACCTCCAGGCGCACGCCGCCGACGATGCGCACCAGGCGGATGTCGACGCGGCCAAAACGCGTGAACTTGAGCGCGTTGGACAGCAGGTTGCTGACCACCTGGCGCACGCGCGTGGGGTCACCCAGCACCGAGCTTGGGAAGTCGTTGGCGATCAGGCAGGTCAGTTCGACGCTTTGCGCAGCGTTCTGCGACAGCAGGTTGGCGGTGTCCTCGACCATCGCCCCCATGTCGAACGGGATGCGTTCGAGCTCCAGTTGGCCGGCGTCGAACTTGGACAGGTCGAGGATATCGTTGAGCAGCTCCACCAGCACCTTGCCCGAGTCGTGGGCGATTGCCAGCTGCTGGCGCGGTTCGCTGGCCAGCGGGCTGTCCAGGGCCAGGGCGATCATGCCGAGCATGCCGTTGAGCGGGGTACGGATCTCGTGGCTCATGTTGGCCAGAAACGCCGCGCGCGCCTGGGCCATGTCCAGGGCCCGCTGGCGGGCTTCCTCCAGCTCCTGGTTGGACTGGCTCAGGCGGCTGTTGATGGCCTTGAGCTCGTCGGTGCGCGCCGAGACGATGTTTTCCAGCTCGTTGAGGTAGTCGGTCAGGCGGTTTTCGGCGCTGCGCCGCTGCTGGATTTCGGTGGCCATGCTGACGAACTGCTGGTTGGCGACCTTGACCAGCACGCCGATTTCGTCGAGCTCGTGGCCGGGCGGGCAGTCCACGCGGGTTTGCCGCGGTTTTCGCGGATCGCCGCCGCTGAGGGCGCCGATCACCGTCACCAGGGGCTTGGTCAGCATGAAGTAGAACAGCCCCAGGAGGATGCCGGTCAGCACCAGGCTGCGGGCAAAGCCGCTGAGCAGGGTGACCTCGGCGCGGTCGAGAAAGCGGCTGCCGAAGGCGAAGGTGTCGACTTCCAGGTACAAGGTGCCGAGGTACTCCTCGGGCATGTGGGTCAGGTACAGCTTGTCCTGGAACTGGCGCTGCTCGCCGAACAGGAAGTCGCTCAAGGGCCGGTAGCTGTCCTGCAGGCGCGCGCGCTCGACGTCGGCCAGCACGGTTTCGTTGTTGTCGATCAGCCGGGCGCGGATCACCGCAGGCGATTGCAGCAGGCCGCGGGTCAGCTCCAGGGCCAGTTCCGAATCGATGTTGTAGGCGATGCGCGAGGCCGGGTTGTGGCTGATTTGCAGCAGCGCCTGCACTTCGCGGTTGATGGATGCGTCTTCGC
>NZ_DJTF01000056.1:0-3664 GCF_002438125.1 Pseudomonas sp. UBA6315 | reverse complement strand
TTGCCAGCAGTACGAAATGGTCGCGGATTGTCGAGTGCGATACATCGGTAGCGGTGCTGCCGTCGGCGGGCTATTTCTGGAAGTAAGTGCGCCACTCTTCTGGCACAGCGTTAGGGTCGTGCAGGTAGAGCTCGTAGAGCTCTTCCACATATGCAGCGTTACCACCTGAAAGGTGGGCGCTTTCCCACATGCGCTGCATCACGCTTTCTTGCATGCTTGGTCACCCTCGGTTAGGGGACTGATCGGCGAGAGCCACAGCAAACCTGGAAAAGTCCGAACACAGCGACTGAACCACGCCACCTGGATCCTGCTGATTTTCCGGGTACCAGCCCGGAAGCCCCTGCTGGTCTCATATCTTCATAGGTATCGGGCGCGGGCTTTGTGGGCCCTTGCCCAGGTTTTACCTCAGTGCGGGCTCACCACCCGCACCTCGGCTTACTGCAGTTACAACACTTTTGAATCAGGTGCCGCTTTGCAGCAGCATGTTACGCACGTGACCGATTGCCTTGGTCGGGTTCAAACCCTTGGGGCAAACGTTGACGCAGTTCATGATCCCGCGGCAGCGGAACACACTGAACGGGTCATCCAGGGACGCCAGGCGCTCCTGGGTCTTGGTGTCACGGCTGTCGGCCAGGAAACGATAGGCCTGCAGCAGGGCGGCGGGGCCCAGGAACTTGTCCGGGTTCCACCAGAACGATGGGCAGGAGGTCGAGCAGCAAGCGCACAGGATGCACTCGTACAGACCGTCCAGCTTGTCGCGGTCTTCCGGCGACTGCAGACGCTCGATGGCCGGAGCCGGGGTGTCGTTCTGCAGGAACGGCTTCACCTTCTCGTACTGCTTGTAGAAGATGCTCATGTCGACCACCAGGTCACGAATGACCGGCAGGCCAGGCAGCGGGCGCAGAACCAGCTTGTTGCCCTTGACCACGCCCGACAGCGGGGTGATGCAGGCCAGGCCGTTCTTGCCGTTCATGTTCATGCCATCGGAACCGCAAACGCCTTCACGGCAGGAACGACGGTACGAGAAACCTTCGTCCTTTTCCTTGATCAGCGCCAACACATCCAGAACCATCAGGTCCTTGCCGCCGGTATCGACGTCGAACGACTCCATCTTGGGCGCCGAGTCGGTGTCGGGGTTGTAACGATAAACTTCGACTTTCAACATAGCAGCCACCCTTAGTAAGTCCGGATTTTTGGCTCGAAGGCCGGAACGGTCTTCGGCGCAAAGTTGACGCCGCGCTTGGCAACGCGCTTCTCACCCGGGTAGTACAGGGTGTGGCACAGCCAGTTTTCGTCGTCACGGTCTTCGAAGTCTTCACGGGCGTGTGCGCCGCGGGACTCTTTACGGGCTTCGGCCGCAATGGCGGTAGCTTCGGCAACTTCCAGCAGGTTCTGCAGCTCCAGCGCTTCGATACGCGCGGTGTTGAAGGCCTGGGACTTGTCGTTGATCTTGACGTTGGCGATGCGCTCGCGCAGGCCAGCCAGCTGCTCGATACCCTTCTGCATGTATTCGCCAGTACGGAATACACCGAAGTAGTTCTGCATGCAGCTTTGCAGCTCGCGCTTGAGGCTGGCAACGTCTTCGCCGGTGGAGCGCTCGTTGAGCTTGTTCAGGCGGCTCAGGGCAACATCGATGTCGGTGTCGCTGGCATCGAGGTGCTCGATACCGTCGCTCAGCGCCTTCTCCAGGTGCAGGCCGGCAGCACGGCCGAACACCACCAGGTCGAGCAGCGAGTTGCCACCCAGACGGTTGGCGCCGTGAACCGATACGCACGCCACTTCACCTACGGCGAACAGGCCAGGAATGATGTGATCCTTGCCTTCTTCGTCCATGGTGATGGCCTGGCCATGAATGTTGGTGGCAACGCCGCCCATCATGTAGTGGCAGGTCGGAACAACCGGCACCGGCGCGACGACCGGGTCGACGTGGGCGAAGGTCTTGGACAGTTCGCAGATACCTGGCAGGCGGCTGTGCAGCACTTCCTCGCCCAGGTGGTCCAGCTTCAGCAGTACGTGGTCCTTGTTCGGGCCCACGCCGTTGCCGGCGATGATCTCTTTGACCATGGAACGGGCAACCACGTCGCGGCCAGCCAGGTCTTTCGCGTTCGGCGCGTAACGCTCCATGAAGCGCTCGCCGTGGGCGTTGATCAGGTAGCCACCTTCACCGCGGCAACCTTCGGTCACCAGTACACCGGCGCCGGCGATGCCGGTCGGGTGGAACTGCCACATCTCGATGTCCTGCACCGGTACGCCTGCACGCAGGGCCATGCCGATACCGTCACCGGTGTTGATCAAGGCGTTGGTGGTGGAGGCGTAGATACGGCCGGCACCGCCAGTGGCCAGAACGGTGGCCTTGGACTTGATGTACATGGTTTCGCCGGTTTCGATGCAGATCGCGATCACACCAACGAAAGCGCCTTCCTTGTTCTTCACCAGATCAACGGCGTAGTACTCGTTGAGGAAGGTGGTGCCTGCTTTCAGGTTGCCCTGGTACAGGGTGTGCAGCAGCGCGTGGCCGGTACGGTCGGAAGCGGCGCAGGTACGGGCAGCCTGGCCGCCCTTGCCGAAGTCCTTGGACTGGCCACCGAACGGGCGCTGGTAGATACGGCCGGTTTCGGTACGCGAGAACGGCAGGCCCATGTGGTCCAGCTCGAAGACCGCAGCCGGGCCTTCCTGACACATGTATTCGATAGCGTCCTGGTCACCGATGTAGTCGGAACCCTTGACGGTATCGTACATGTGCCAGCGCCAGTCATCGTTCGGGTCGGCCGAGGCGATGGCGCAGGTGATGCCGCCCTGGGCGGATACAGTGTGCGAACGGGTCGGGAAGACCTTGGTGACCACGGCCGTCTTGTGACCGCCCTGGGCCAGCTGCAGCGCTGCGCGCATGCCGGCGCCGCCGCCACCGATGATGATGGCGTCGAAGGAAATAGTAGGAATGCTAGCCATGGATCAGATACCCCAGAGAATCTGCACACCCCAGACGAAGTAAGCGAACATCGCAACGCCGCATACCGCCTGGAACAGGAAACGAATCGCAGTCGCCGACTTGCCGAACGACATCGGCGTCAGGTAGTCGGTGGCGATGGTCCACATGCCGACCCAGGCGTGAGCGCCCAGGGCAACGAGGGCCAGCAGACTGAAGATCCGCATCGCGTTGTTGGAGAACAGACCGTGCCACTGGGCATAGTCGATGCCTGGGTGGGCGACCACGTAGCCGATCAGGAACAGGAAGTAAGCCGCGAGAACGACCGCCGATACGCGCTGCGCCATCCAGTCATAGAGGCCCGAACGCGACAGGTTCGTGACATTGGTTACCATACCCAAACTCCCACCAGAACGATCACCACCACGGAGATGACAATCACGATTTTCGAGCCCAGCTTGCCGCCTTCCAGCGTCTCACCGATGCCCATGTCCATGATCAGGTGGCGTACGCCTGCCACCAGGTGATACAGCAGGGCGGACAGCAGGGCCCAGGTCACCAGTTTGGCCAGCGGGCTGGTCAGACACGCCTTCACCTCGCCGAAGCCTTCCTCGGAACCCAGCGACTTGCCCAATGCATAAAGCATGATGGCAAGGCCGAGGAACAGGATGACGCCGGAGATACGGTGAAGAATGGACGTGTACGCGGTGATCGGGAGCTTGATGGTCCTTAGGTCTA
>NZ_DJTF01000181.1:0-6781 GCF_002438125.1 Pseudomonas sp. UBA6315 | reverse complement strand
TCCGAGGCGCTCAAGCACTTCGACGCGCTGGTCGACCCAAGCCTTAAATACGCGGCCGGCAAACCTGCCTGTGCCACCGACGCTCCCAAAGCAGAGTAATCCCGATGCGCTCTCTTACCCTCCATCTGAAAGTCCTGATCACCGTGCTGGTGCTGCTGGGCGTGGCGGTCACCGCTTATCAGATCTTCTTCCTCGGCATCCCGGTGACCGAAGATGAAACCGATGACTTGTGGAACATCGACGCCAAGGTCGAATTCGTCGCCAGCACCAAGGACCCGGTCAAGGTGCAGATGTTCGTGCCGCCGCTGAACCGTGACTACGTCAGCCTCAACGAGAGCTTCATCTCCAACAACTACGGGGTCAGCGTCAACCGCGCCGACGGCAACCGCAAGGTGACCTGGTCGGCCCGCCGCGCCAACGGCAACCAGACCCTCTACTACCGCCTGGTGCTGACCAAGCGCTACAGCAACGAAAAGACCACCATCAAGGGCCCGACCTTCCGTGACAGCCTGGCCGTCGAGGGCCCCGAGAAGATCGCCGCCGAAGCCCTGATGGCGCCGATCCGCCAGCATTCGGCCGACGTCGAGACCTTCGTCAGCGAGACCATCAAGCGGGTCAACAACCTCAACGACGACAACGTCAAGCTGCTGCTGGCCGGCGACACCTCGGCCATGAAGAAGGCCCAGGTCATCGACCTGCTGCTGTCGATCGCCCACGTGCCGATGGAAAAGGTCCACACCATCCGCCTGGTGGCCGACACCCCGCAAACGCCTGAATTGTGGCTGCGCAGCTTCAATGGCAACGACTGGCTGTACTTCAACCCGGACACCGGCGAGCAGGGCCTGCCGAGCGACCGCCTGCTGTGGTGGACCGGTGACGACAACCTGATCACCGTCGATGGCGGCAAGAAGGCCAACGTCACCTTCAGCATGAACAACAGCGAGATGAACGCCATCCGCCTGGCCAAGCTGACCGACGAGAACACCGACGCCGACTTCCTCGAGTACTCGCTGTACAGCCTGCCGCTGCAGACCCAGCAGACCTTCATGATCATGGTGATGATCCCGATCGGCGTGCTGGTGATCCTGGTGCTGCGCAACCTGATCGGCATCCAGACCCTGGGTACCTTCACCCCGGTGCTGATCGCCCTGGCCTTCCGCGAAACCCAGCTGGGCTTCGGCATCGTGCTGTTCACGGTGATCACCGCGCTAGGCCTGTCGCTGCGCTCGTACCTTGAGCACCTGAAGCTGCAGATGCTGCCGCGCCTGTCGGTGGTGCTGACGTTCGTGGTGGTGCTGATTGCCGCCATCAGCCTGTTCAGCCACAAGCTCGGCCTGGAGCGGGGCCTGTCAGTGGCGCTGTTCCCGATGGTGATCCTGACCATGACCATCGAACGCCTGTCGATCACCTGGGAAGAACGCGGTGGCGGCCATGCCATGAAGGTGGCCATCGGCACCCTGTTCGCCGCATCGCTTGCGCACCTGCTGATGATGGTGCCGGAGCTGGTGTACTTCGTCTTCACCTTCCCGGCGGTACTGCTGATTCTGGTGGGCTTCATGCTGGCGATGGGTCGCTACCGCGGCTACCGCCTGACCGAGCTCGTTCGCTTCAAGGCATTCGTGAAGAAGGCTGACGCCTGATGTTTGGCCTGATCAAGACGTGGAAAGCCCTGGAGGCCCGGGGCATCATGGGTATCAACCGCCGCAACGCGGACTATGTGCTGAAGTACAACAAGCGCAGCCTGTACCCGATCGTCGACGACAAGATCATCACCAAGGAGCGCGCGCTCGCAGCCGGCATCCATGTGCCGGAGATGTACGGCATCATCGAGACCGAGAAGGAAATCGAAAAGCTCGACGAGATCATCGGCGGGCGCAACGATTTCGTCATCAAGCCGGCGCAGGGCGCCGGCGGGGACGGCATCCTGGTCATCGCCGACCGCTTCGAAGACCGCTACCGCACGGTGTCGGGCAAGATCATCAGCCACGAGGAGATCGAGCACCAGATCTCCAGCATCCTCACCGGGCTGTACTCGCTGGGCGGGCACCGCGACCGTGCGCTGATCGAATACCGCGTCACCCCGGACCAGATCTTCAAGAGCATCAGCTACGAAGGCGTGCCGGACATCCGCATCATCGTGCTGATGGGCTACCCGGTGATGGCCATGCTGCGCTTGCCGACCCGCCAGTCCGGCGGCAAGGCCAACCTGCACCAGGGCGCCATCGGCGTGGGCGTGGACCTGGCCACCGGCATGACCCTGCGCGGCACCTGGCTGAACAACATCATCAGCAAGCACCCGGACACCACCAATGCGGTGGACGGCGTGCAGCTGCCGAACTGGGATGGCTTTATGAAGCTTGCGGCCGGCTGCTACGAGCTGTGCGGCCTGGGCTACATCGGCGTGGACATGGTGCTGGACCAGGACAAGGGGCCGCTGATTCTCGAGCTCAACGCGCGGCCTGGGCTGAACATCCAGATCGCCAACGACACCGGCCTGACCCAGCGCACCCACGCCATCGAGGCGCACCTGGAAGCGCTGGCCAAGGATGGCATCAGCGAAGATGCCGAGCAGCGTGTGCGGGTGACCCAGAACCTGTTCGGGCACGTGCGCCCGCGCTGAGCCACAATGCCCCATCGCCGGCAAGCCGGCTCCCACAGACAAGGTTGGTGATACCCCTGTGGGAGCCGGCTTGCCGGCGATGGGGCCGCCATAGGCGCAACCCGAAGGTTTAATGTCGCGCCCAGCGCTAGGCGCTTTTCCTACACAGGTCTACAATCGCCCTCCTCGCTTTTTCATCGCCGTCCATTCTGATGCCGACCTGTACGCTCCACCCCCTGCCCTACCAGCCCGACCCCGCCGCCTACTTCGCCCGCTTGCGCCAAGCGCCCGGCGCGATCCTGCTTGACAGCGCCCGCCCCGGTGCCGAGCGCGGCCGTTTCGACCTGCTCAGCGCCTGGCCACGGCAGCACCTGCAAGCCCAACCCGACGAAGACGGCCGCGCCTTCCTGCTGCGCCTGCGCGCAGGCCTGGCCGAACTGGGCCCGGCACAGCTCCCCGACGGCGCCGAACTGCCCTTCGCCGGCGGCCTGATCGGTTACCTGAGCTATGACTTCGGCCGCCGCCTGGAGCACCTGCCCAGCCAGGCCATCGACGATCTCGGCCTGCCCGACGCGCAGCTGGGCCTGTATGCCTGGGCCATGGTCACCGACCACCTGCTCGGCAGCAGCCAACTGGTCTTCCACCCAAGCCTTGCCAGTGCAGAACGCGAACGCCTGATCGCCCTGTTCGAAGCCGCCGAAAGCACTGCACCGGGCGACTTCAAGCTGCTCGCGCCCATGCGAGGGGACCTGCAGCCCGAGCAGTATCGGACTGCCTTCGACCAGGTGCAGCATTACATCCAGGCCGGCGACTGCTACCAGATCAACCTCACCCAGCGCTTTCGCGCCCCTTGTCAGGGCGACCCCTGGCGCGCCTACCAGGCGCTGCGCAAGGCCTGCCCGACGCCATTCTCCGGCTACCAGCAACTGGCCGATGGCAGCGCACTGCTGAGCTTTTCTCCGGAGCGCTTCATCCGCGTCAGCCAGGGCCAGGTGGAAACCCGCCCGATCAAGGGCACCCGCCCGCGCTCGGCCGACCCCCGCGAAGATGCCCGCAATGCCGAGGAGCTGCGCCACAGCCCCAAGGACCGCTCGGAAAACCTGATGATCGTCGACCTGCTGCGCAACGACCTGGGGCGCACCTGCGAGATTGGCTCGGTGAAAGTGCCCGAGCTGTTCAGCCTGGAGAGCTACCCCAACGTGCACCACCTGGTCAGCAGCATCACCGGCCAGCTGGCCGCCGCCAAGGACGCCCTGGACCTGATCGGCGACAGCTTCCCCGGCGGCTCGATCACCGGCGCGCCGAAGATCCGCGCCATGCAGATCATCGACGAGCTCGAACCGACCCGCCGCGCCCTGTATTGCGGCTCGCTGCTGTACGTGGATGTGCGTGGCGAGATGGACAGCTCCATCGCCATTCGCAGCCTGCTGGTCAAGGATGGGCAGGTAAGCTGCTGGGGCGGCGGCGCGGTGGTGGCCGACTCGAACTGGGCAGCGGAATATGAAGAATCGATAGCGAAGGTTCGGGTGCTGATGGAGACCTTGCAGAGGCTGTAGTCGGGCGGTCTTCTGCGGTGGCCCTATCGCGAGGCTGGCCTGCTCTTTGTGGGAGCCGGCTTGCCGGCGATAGGGCCACTACAGGCGCTGCACAGCCCCAAGGCAGCACGTCTGCCCCGCCATTTTTTGTTACCATCACTCCATTACGAGCGCACAGCGCCACAGCCAAGATGGAAACCGCCTGATGAGCCAACCCTTCGACGTCGCCGCCCTGGCCGCGACCTATGCCAGCAAGTCCCCGCAGGACATCCTCAAGCTCGCCTTCGAACACTTCGGCGACGACCTGTGGATCTCCTTCAGCGGCGCCGAGGATGTGGTGCTGGTCGACATGGCCTGGAAGCTGAACAAGCAGGTCAAGGTGTTCAGCCTCGACACCGGCCGCCTGCACCCGGAGACCTACCGCTTCATCGACCAGGTACGCGAGCAGTACAACCTGCCGATCGAGATCCTCAGCCCTGACCGCGCCAAGCTCGACCCGTTCGTCAAGGACAAGGGCCTGTTCAGCTTCTACAAGGACGGCCACGGCGAATGCTGCGGCATCCGCAAGATCGAACCGCTGCGGCGCAAGCTCGCCACCGTCAGCGCCTGGGCCACCGGCCAGCGCCGCGACCAGAGCCCAGGCACGCGCAGCCAGGTCGCGGCACTGGAAATCGACGGCGCCTTCTCCACCCCGGAGCGCACGCTGTACAAGTTCAACCCGCTGGCGCAGATGACCAGCGCCGAAGTGTGGGGCTACATCCGCATGCTCGAGCTGCCGTACAACAGCCTGCACGAGCGTGGCTTCATCAGCATCGGCTGCGAGCCCTGCACCCGCCCGGTGCTGCCGGGCCAGCACGAGCGCGAAGGCCGCTGGTGGTGGGAAGAGTCGACCCAGAAGGAATGTGGGCTGCACGCTGGCAACCTGATCAGCAAGGCCTGATCACCAGGCAAAGAAAAACCGGCCCAAGGGCCGGTTTTTTCATGTGCCGCGCACTCAGTGCACCGGCAGCTCGACGCCTTCGAACAGCTCTTCGAGCTCTTGCTTGTTATGGCACTGGATCGCCTTGGCCATCACTTCACGGGTCAGGTGCGGCGCAAACTTCTCGATGAAGTCGCACATGAAGCCACGCAGGAAGGTGCCACGGCGGAAGCCGATCTTGGTGATGCTGGCCTCGAACAACTCGCTGGCATCCAGGGCCACCAGGTCGCTGTCGAGTTTGCTGTCGACCGCCATCCCGGCCACGATGCCCACGCCCAGGCCCAGGCGCACGTAAGTCTTGATCACGTCGGCGTCGGCGGCGGTGAACACCACTTTCGGCGTCAGGCCACGATGGTTGAAGGCTTCGTCCAGCTTCGAGCGGCCGGTGAAACCGAACACGTAGGTCACGATCGGGTACTCGGCCACCGCTTCCAGGGTCAGCTTGGGCAGCTTGGCCAGTGGGTGGCCCTGGGGCACGACCACGCAGCGGTTCCACTTGTAGCACGGCATCATGATCAGGTCGCCGAACAGCTCCAGCGCCTCGGTGGCGATGGCGAAGTCGACGGTGCCATCGGCGGCCATTTCGGCGATCTGCATGGGCGAGCCCTGGTGCATGTGCAGCGCCACTTCCGGGTACTGCTTGATGAAGCTGCTGATCACCGGCGGCAGCGCATAGCGCGCCTGGGTGTGGGTGGTGGCGATGGACAGCGTGCCCTTTTTCTCGTTGGAGAATTCCTGGGCGATCTGCTTGATGCTCTCGACCTTGCGCAGGATTTCGCCAGCGGTATTGATGATGCGCTCGCCAGCCGGGGTGACACGGGTCAGGTGCTTGCCGCTGCGGGCGAAGACTTCCACACCCAATTCATCCTCGAGCAGGCGGATCTGCTTGCTGATACCCGGCTGCGAGGTGTACAGACTCTGCGCCGTCGCGGAGACGTTGAGGTCATGGTGCGCCACTTCCCAGATGTAGCGCAGTTGTTGAAGCTTCATAGGTTTCCCTCGAATCAGCGGTAAGTCAGCGGCAGCAGGCAGCGACGAGATATAACTATATTAGTGGTTCTCGAAATAAAACTAGAACTATTTTGTTACACGCCGCTCCGAAACAAGCTGCCGCCAGCTTCAAGTTTTCCTACGCCCGAGGTGCTGCGAGAGCGGCACCATGTACACCGGAACCGGTGACAGCTGCAGCAGCCGTACCGCCGTGCGGCCCAGTGGCACGTCCACCCCGGCACCAGCACTGTGGCTGCCGAAGATCAGCAGGTCGACACTCAGCCGCTGCGCCTGCTCGAGAATCACCTGGGCCGGGTCGCCCTGGCGCACCCGCACCGCCTTGATCACGGCAAGGTCAGCGTCTTCGCCCAATTCGTCGCGAAAGTTTTCCAGCACCCGCTGCTCGATGTTGGCCATCACCGTGTTCACGCCCTCGCTGTGCAGCGCATCCAGCGTCTGCTCGTCGAGGTAGCTCTGCAGCAGGGATTCGGCGAACTGGCCCATGGGCTCCACGGCGTGGATCACGTACAACTCCGCATTGAAGGTACGGGCCAGGGCCAGGGCGTGCTGCATGACGAAGGGCGCGTAGACACCGAGGTCGGTGGCATACAGCATGGAGCGGATCATTCGACCTCCTCGACTGCCGTTGCGGCAGAGCAAGCTTCAGCTTAGCAGCGC
>NZ_DJTF01000088.1:0-6406 GCF_002438125.1 Pseudomonas sp. UBA6315 | reverse complement strand
AGTGGCGCACTTACTTCCAGAAATTGCCCGCCGACGGCAGCACCGCTACCGATGTATCGCACTCGACAATCCGCGACCATTTCGTACTGCTGGCAAAGAACCAGCGCCGCGCCCAACCGGTTTCCGCCGGGAGCGTGAGCAGTGAACACGAGAAGAAGCAGGTTGAAGTTCTGCGACTGATCCAGGCCTATCGTATGCGCGGCCATCAGGCTGCCAAGCTCGACCCGTTGGGGTTGTGGCAGCGCCCTGCGCCCGTAGACCTGTCGATCAATCACTACGGCTTGACCAATGCCGATCTTGATACGACCTTCCGTGCCGGCGACCTGTTCATCGGCAAAGAGGAAGCGAGCCTACGCGAAATCTTCGAGGCGCTCCAGAAGACATATTGTCGCACCATTGGCGCCGAATTCACCCACATCACCGATTCCGAGCAGCGCAGCTGGTTCCAGCAGCGCCTGGAAAGCGTGCGCGGCCGTCCGGAGTTTTCCGCCGACGTGCAGGCCCACCTGCTCGAGCGCGTGACCGCAGGTGAAGGCCTTGAGAAGTACCTGGGCACCAAGTACCCGGGCACCAAGCGTTTTGGCCTTGAGGGTGGCGAAAGCCTGATCCCGATGCTGGACGAGATGATCCAGCGCTCCGGCTCCTACGGCACCAAGGAAGTCGTCATCGGCATGGCCCACCGTGGCCGTCTGAACGTGCTGGTGAACACCTTCGGCAAGAACCCGCGCGAGCTGTTCGACGAGTTCGAAGGCAAGAAGATGAACGAGCTGGGCTCCGGTGACGTGAAGTATCACCAGGGCTTCTCCTCGAACGTGATGACCCCCGGTGGCGAAGTTCACCTGGCCATGGCGTTCAACCCGTCCCACCTGGAAATCGTCTCGCCAGTGGTGGAAGGTTCGGTGCGCGCCCGTCAGGACCGCCGCAACGACACCGTGGGTGACAAGGTACTGCCGATCTCGATCCACGGCGACGCTGCGTTCGCAGGCCAAGGCGTGGTCATGGAAACCTTCCAGATGTCGCAGACCCGCGGTTTCAAGACCGGCGGTACCGTGCACATCGTGATCAACAACCAGGTTGGTTTCACCATCAGCAACCCGCTGGACTCGCGTTCCACCGAGTACGCCACCGACGTTGCCAAGATGATCCAGGCGCCGATCCTGCACGTGAACGGTGACGATCCGGAAGCCGTGCTGTTCGTGACCCAGCTGGCCATCGATTACCGCATGCAGTTCAAGCGTGACGTGGTCATCGACCTAGTCTGCTACCGCCGCCGCGGCCACAACGAGGCCGACGAGCCGAACGGCACCCAGCCGCTGATGTATCAGCAGATCAGCAAGCAGCGCACCACCCGTGAGCTGTATGCCGAAGCACTGATCCAGGGCGGTCGTATCGACGCCGAGCGCGCTCAGGCCAAGATCGACGAGTACCGCAACGCGCTGGACAACGGCCTGCATGTGGTCAAGAGCCTGGTCAAGGAGCCGAACCGCGAGCTGTTCGTCGACTGGCGTCCGTACCTGGGCCACGCCTGGACCGCGCGTCACGACACCCGCTTCGACCTCAAGACCCTGCAGGAACTGTCGGCCAAGCTGCTGGAACTGCCAGAAGGCTTCGTCGTTCAGCGCCAGGTATCGAAGATCTACGAAGATCGCCAGAAGATGCAAGCCGGTGGCCTGCCGATCAACTGGGGTTATGCAGAGACCATGGCCTACGCCACCCTGCAGTTCGAAGGTCACCCGATCCGCATGACCGGCCAGGACATCGGCCGTGGCACCTTCTCGCACCGCCATGCGGTGCTGCACAACCAGAAGGACGCCAGCACCTACGTACCGCTGCAGAACCTGTTCCCGGGCCAGCCGCGCTTCGACCTGTACGATTCCTTCCTGTCGGAAGAAGCCGTGCTGGCCTTCGAATACGGCTACTCCACCACCACGCCGAACGCGCTGGTGATCTGGGAAGCCCAGTTCGGCGACTTCGCCAACGGTGCGCAAGTGGTGATCGACCAGTTCATCACCAGCGGCGAGCACAAGTGGGGCCGCCTGTGCGGTCTGACCATGCTGCTGCCACACGGCTATGAAGGGCAGGGGCCGGAGCACTCCTCCGCGCGTCTGGAGCGTTACCTGCAGCTGTGCGCCGAGCACAACATCCAGGTCTGCGTACCGACCACCCCGGCACAGATCTACCACCTGCTGCGTCGCCAGGTCATCCGTCCGCTGCGCAAGCCGCTGGTCGTCCTGACGCCGAAGTCGCTGCTGCGCCACAAGCTGGCCATCTCGACCTTGGAAGACCTGGCAGAAGGCTCGTTCCAGACCGTGATCCCGGAAGTCGATGCAATCGACCCGGCCAAGGTCGAGCGCCTGGTGCTGTGCAGCGGCAAGGTCTACTACGACCTGCTGGAAAAACGCCGTGCCGAAGGCCGCGAAGACATCGCGATCCTGCGTATCGAGCAGCTGTATCCGTTCCCGGAAGACGACCTGGTCGAAATCCTGGCGCAGTACACCAACCTCAAGCATGCGGTCTGGTGTCAGGAAGAGCCGATGAACCAGGGCGCCTGGTACAGCAGCCAGCACCACATGCGCCGTATCCTGGGCCGCCACAACAAGGCGCTGGTCCTGGAATACGCCGGCCGCGACGCTTCTGCCGCGCCAGCTTGTGGTTACGCTTCGAAGCACGCCGAACAGCAGGAAAAACTGCTGCAAGACGCCTTCACTGTCTAACGCCTTCGCGCACCTGAAACCGAATTTAAGGAAACACTGATAATGGCTATCGAGATCAAAGCCCCAACCTTCCCGGAATCGGTTGCCGACGGCACCGTTGCCACCTGGCACAAGAAGCCGGGCGAAGCCGTCAAGCGTGACGAGCTGATCGTCGACATCGAGACCGACAAAGTCGTTCTGGAAGTGCTGGCTACCGCCGATGGCGTGCTGGGCGACATCGTCAAGGGCGAGGGCGAAACCGTCCTGTCCGACGAAGTGCTGGGTTCGATCGTTGAAGGTGGCGCTGCCGCCGCCGCTCCAGCCGCTGCCCCGGCCGCTGCTGCTCCGGCTGCCGCTGCCGCCGACGCTGGCGAAGACGACCCGGTCGCCGCTCCAGCCGCGCGCAAGCTGGCTGAAGAGAACGGCATCGACCTGGCCACCGTTGCCGGCACCGGCAAAGGCGGTCGCGTAACCAAGGAAGACGTGGTTGCGGCCGTTGCCAACAAGAAAGCCGCTCCTGCTCCGGCTGCCAAGCCTGCTGCAGCAGCTGCTGCCCCGGTCGTGGTTGCCGCTGGCGATCGCACCGAGAAGCGCGTGCCGATGACCCGCCTGCGTGCCAAGATCGCCGAGCGTCTGGTCGAAGCCCAGTCGAACATGGCGATGCTGACCACCTTCAACGAAGTCGACATGACCGAAGTCATGGCCCTGCGTTCGAAGTACAAGGACCTGTTCGAGAAGACCCACAACGGCGTGCGCCTGGGCTTCATGTCGTTCTTCGTCAAGGCCGCTACCGAGGCGCTGAAGCGCTTCCCGGCAGTCAACGCCTCGATCGACGGCAACGACATCGTCTACCACGGCTATGCCGACGTCGGTGTTGCCGTGTCCAGCGACCGTGGCCTGGTGGTACCGGTGCTGCGTAACGCCGAGTCGATGAGCCTGGCGGAAATCGAGAACGGCATCGCCACCTTCGGCAAGAAGGCCCGTGACGGCAAGCTGGCCATCGAAGAGATGACCGGCGGTACCTTCACCATCACTAACGGTGGTACTTTCGGTTCGATGATGTCGACCCCGATCGTCAACCCGCCGCAGGCCGCCATTCTCGGCATGCACAACATCATCCAGCGCCCGATGGCCATCAATGGCCAAGTGGTAATCCGCCCGATGATGTACCTGGCGCTGTCGTACGATCACCGCCTGATCGACGGCAAGGAAGCGGTAACCTTCCTGGTCACCATCAAGAACCTGCTGGAAGATCCGTCTCGCCTGCTGCTGGACATCTAACCCTCTGGCTGCGTACCGTTCGGCGCCCGCTCTCGAAAGAAGCGGGGCCGCGCGGTTCGCGGCTTGTAGCTTGTAGCTGATAAGGAATCTTTTATGACCCAGAAATTCGACGTAGTGGTGATTGGTGCAGGTCCTGGCGGCTATGTGGCTGCCATCAAGGCTGCCCAACTTGGTCTGAAGACTGCCTGTATCGAGAAGTACACCGACGCCGAGGGCAAGCTGGCCCTGGGCGGCACCTGCCTGAACGTAGGTTGCATCCCCTCCAAGGCGCTGCTGGACAGCTCCTGGAAGTACAAGGAAGCCAAAGAGAGCTTCAACGTCCACGGCATCTCCACTGGCGAAGTGAAGATGGACGTGGCCGCGATGGTTGGCCGCAAGGCTGGCATCGTCAAGAACCTGACCGGCGGCGTTGCCACCCTGTTCAAGGCCAACGGCGTCACTTCGATCCAGGGCCACGGCAAGCTGCTGGCTGGCAAGAAAGTCGAAGTCACCAAGGCTGACGGCACCACCGAAGTCATCGAAGCCGAGAACGTGATCCTGGCTTCCGGTTCGCGTCCGATCGACATTCCGCCGGCTCCGGTCGACCAGAACGTCATCGTCGACTCCACCGGCGCCCTGGAATTCCAATCGGTACCCAAGCGCCTGGGCGTGATCGGTGCTGGCGTGATCGGCCTGGAGCTGGGCTCGGTATGGGCTCGCCTGGGTGCTGAAGTCACCGTCCTGGAAGCCCTGGACACCTTCCTGATGGCTGCCGACACCGCTGTGTCGAAAGAAGCCCAGAAGACCCTGACCAAGCAAGGCCTGGACATCAAGCTGGGCGCTCGCGTGACCGGCTCGAAAGTCAACGGCAACGAAGTCGAAGTGACCTACACCAACGCCGAAGGCGAGCAGAAGATCACCTTCGACAAGCTGATCGTCGCGGTCGGCCGTCGCCCGGTGACCACCGACCTGCTGGCTTCGGACAGCGGCGTGACCATCGACGAGCGTGGCTACATCTTCGTCGACGATCACTGCGCTACCAGCGTACCTGGCGTGTTCGCCATCGGTGACGTGGTGCGTGGCATGATGCTGGCGCACAAGGCCTCGGAAGAGGGCATCATGGTCGTCGAGCGCATCAAGGGTCACAAGGCCCAGATGAACTACGACCTGATCCCATCGGTTATCTACACCCACCCGGAAATCGCATGGGTCGGCAAGACCGAACAAGCCTTGAAGGCCGAGGGTGTTGAGGTTAACGTAGGCACCTTCCCGTTCGCGGCCAGCGGCCGTGCGATGGCAGCCAACGACACCGGTGGTTTCGTCAAGGTCATCGCCGATGCCAAGACCGATCGCGTACTGGGTGTGCACGTGATTGGCCCATCGGCTGCCGAACTGGTGCAGCAGGGCGCAATCGCAATGGAATTCGGCACCAGTGCCGAGGATCTGGGCATGATGGTCTTCAGCCATCCAACCCTGTCCGAAGCGTTGCATGAAGCAGCGCTGGCAGTGAATGGCGGCGCCATTCACGTGGCCAACCGTAAGAAGCGTTAATTATAAGAAACCACGGCGGACTGCCCGTCGTGAGTCTTGCGTGCATGACTCACCGCGGAACGTCCGCCGGATCGAACTACACGGGAAAAACCGGGGTTAACGGTCACAGGTGGTGCGGCGCCAGCAATGGCGCAGCGCCGAAGCGCAGTACCTAACGAAGACGGTAAAAAGCATGAATCTTCACGAGTATCAGGGTAAGCAGCTGTTCGCTGAATACGGCCTGCCAGTTTCCAAGGGTTTCGCTGTCGATACCCCTGAGCAAGCTGCAGAAGCTTGCGACAAGATCGGTGGTTCCGAGTGGGTTGTTAAGGCCCAGGTTCACGCCGGTGGTCGCGGTAAAGCGGGCGGCGTCAAGCTGGTTCGCAGCAAGGAAGACGCCAAGGCGTTCGCTGCACAGTGGTTGGGCAAGAATCTGGTTACCTACCAGACCGATGCCAACGGTCAACCCGTCTCCAAGATTCTGGTCGAATCCTGCACTGACATCGCCAAAGAGCTGTACCTGGGCGCTGTCGTAGATCGTTCGAGCCGCCGTATCGTGTTCATGGCTTCCACCGAAGGTGGCGTGGACATCGAGAAAGTCGCTCACGAAACGCCTGAGAAGATCCTCAAGGCCACCATCGACCCGCTGGTCGGCGCTCAGCCGTTCCAGGGTCGCGAGCTGGCATTCCAGCTGGGCCTGGAAGGCAAGCAAGTTCAGCAGTTCGCCAAGATATTCGTTGGCCTGGCCAAGCTGTTCAAGGATCACGACCTGGCGCTGCTGGAAGTGAACCCGCTGGTCATCAAGGCCGACGGCGACCTGCACTGCCTCGATGCCAAGATCAACATCGACGCCAACGCCATGTACCGTCAGCCCAAGCTGAAGACTTTCCACGACCCGTCCCAGGACGACGCCCGTGAAGCCC
>NZ_DJTF01000013.1:0-17466 GCF_002438125.1 Pseudomonas sp. UBA6315 | reverse complement strand
CCGTTACTCTCGAAACGGGCCGCATCGCCCGTCAGGCGACCGGCGCCGTGCTGGTGACCGTCGACAACGACGTTACCGTGCTGGTGACCGTGGTCGGCGCCAAGCAGGCCGACCCGGGCAAGGGCTTCTTCCCGCTGTCGGTCCACTACCAGGAAAAGACCTATGCCGCTGGCAAGATCCCTGGTGGCTTCTTCAAGCGTGAAGGCCGTCCTTCCGAGAAAGAGACCCTGACCTCGCGCCTGATCGACCGTCCGATCCGCCCGCTGTTCCTTGAAGGCTTCATGAACGAAGTCCAGGTCGTCTGCACCGTGGTTTCCACCAGCAAGAAGACCGATCCGGACATCGCTGCGATAATCGGTACCTCGGCTGCCCTGGCCATCTCCGGCATTCCGTTCGAAGGCCCGATCGGCGCCGCCCGCGTTGCCTTCCACGAGAGCACCGGCTACCTGCTGAACCCGACCTACGAGCAGCTGCAGGCTTCGAGCCTGGACATGGTCGTGGCCGGTACCGAATCCGCTGTACTGATGGTTGAATCGGAAGCCCAAGAGCTGACCGAAGACCAGATGCTGGGCGCCGTACTGTTCGCCCACGACGAATTCCAGTCGGTCATCCAGGCTGTCAAGGAACTGGCTGCCGAAGCCGGCAAGCCGACCTGGGACTGGAAACCGGCCGTTGCCAACACCGAGCTGCTCAACGCCATCCGCGCCGAATTCGGCGAAGGCGTTTCGCAGGGCTACACCATCACCGTCAAGGCCGACCGTTATGCGCGCCTGGGCGAACTGCGCGATCAGGCAGTGGCCAAGTTCTCCGGTGAAGAAGGCCAGCCTTCGGCTTCGGAAGTCAAAGACATCTTCGGCGAGATCGAATACCGCACCGTTCGCGAGAACATCGTCAACGGCAAGCCGCGTATCGATGGCCGTGACACCAAGACCGTGCGCCCGCTGGCCATCGAAGTCGGCGTGCTGCCCAAGACCCACGGCTCGGCCCTGTTCACCCGTGGCGAAACCCAGGCCCTGGTCGTCGCGACCCTGGGTACTGCCCGTGACGCCCAGCTGCTGGACACCCTCGAAGGCGAGAAGAAAGACCCGTTCATGCTGCACTACAACTTCCCACCGTTCTCGGTAGGCGAGTGTGGCCGCATGGGTGGTGCTGGCCGTCGTGAAATCGGCCACGGCCGTCTGGCCCGCCGTTCGGTCCAGGCCATGCTGCCGGCCGCCGACGTGTTCCCGTACACCATCCGCGTGGTGTCGGAAATCACCGAATCCAACGGCTCCAGCTCCATGGCTTCGGTCTGCGGTGCTTCCCTGGCCCTGATGGACGCCGGTGTGCCGATGAAGGCACCGGTTGCCGGTATCGCCATGGGCCTGGTCAAGGAAGGCGAGAAGTTCGCAATCCTGACCGACATCCTGGGTGACGAAGACCACCTGGGCGACATGGACTTCAAGGTAGCCGGTACCGCCAAAGGCGTGACCGCGCTGCAGATGGACATCAAGATCAACGGCATCACCGAAGAGATCATGGAAATCGCCCTGGGCCAGGCCCTGGAAGCGCGCCTGAACATCCTCGGCCAGATGAACCAGATCATCGCCCAGTCGCGTACCGAGCTGTCGGCCAACGCACCGACCATGATCGCGATGAAGATCGACACCGACAAGATCCGTGACGTCATCGGTAAAGGCGGCGCCACCATCCGCGCCATCTGCGAAGAAACCAAGGCTTCGATCGACATCGAAGACGATGGCTCGATCAAGATCTTCGGCGAAACCAAGGAAGCGGCCGAGGCAGCTCGCCAGCGCGTCCTGGGCATCACTGCCGAGGCCGAGATCGGCAAGATCTACGTGGGCAAGGTCGAGCGTATCGTCGACTTCGGCGCCTTCGTCAACATCCTGCCTGGCAAGGATGGCCTGGTTCACATCTCGATGCTCAGCGATGCTCGCGTAGAGAAAGTGACCGACATTCTGAAAGAAGGTCAGGAAGTGGAAGTACTGGTACTGGACGTGGACAACCGCGGCCGTATCAAGCTGTCGATCAAGGACGTTGCCGCAGCCAAGGCTTCCGGCGTCTGAGTGACTGACACGCTGTGAAAAAGGGCCCTTCGGGGCCCTTTTTTTATTGGCTTGCGGGAACCTTTTGCGCACTTGCATCTTGCATGCAGTTTTACCCTGCAGATTGCAAATTGCACGATTCGATGGACCCGGCATCTACTCTAAGTTATTGATTTACAAGGAAACAAGCGAAGCGGAAAAGCTGGCACAGCGCATGCAACTACCTTGTTACCTGCCGCCAGGACACACGGCGCAGACCTTTGAAAAAAACAGGAGTGACCCACATGAAGAAGTTCGCCATTGCTGCCGCTACTGCTACCGCTCTGACCCTGACCATGGCTAACGCGGCGTTTGCCCAGCAGTCCACGCAGGCCCCAATGACGCTGGCGGCCGGTGAAATGACCAAAGCCAAGGAAGCGACCTCCGATACCTGGATCACCACCAAGGTCAAATCGGACCTGATGACTGAAAAAGGCATCCCGGGCTCTGACATCAAGGTCGAGACCAACAAAGGTGTGGTTTCGCTCTCGTCCACCACTGCCGTGACCGAATCGCAGAAAAAAATGGCAGTCGACATCACCAAGAAGATCAAAGGCGTGAAGGCCGTTTCGGCTGACGGCCTGAAAGCCGAATAAGGAATGTCTCGTCGGCCAAAAGGATTTGGCCACTTTCACCCAAAGCCCCGGCCTCGGCCGGGGCTTTTCATTGCCGCTCAGTTCACCGGGTTGCGGGCGATCACATCGCTTTCGAAATATTCCTGTTCGAGAATCAGCGGCTCGACCAGTGGGCGGCTGTCGCGAAAATGCGCGGTGCGGGTGTGGGCTTCATAGGCGTCGTCGTCCTGGTAGATCTCGTACAGGTAGATCACCTCGGGGTCGGCCCGGTCTTGGGACACATCGAACACCAGGCAGCCTGGCTCGGTGGCTACCGAGGCGGCGGCATTGACGTTGATGGCAGTGAGAAAGGCTTCGGCGCAACCGGGTTTCACGCGAGTCTTGATGAACAGGCTGTACACAAGACGCTCCTTTTGTTTTAAATTCAGATATGAATTGTATACAAAAACGGAGCCGCGCCAATGTCTGAATTACCTGCCCGCCCGGGTCGCCTGAACGGCCTGCGTCATATCGCCCTGCTGGTACCCAATCTGGAAGAGTGCGAGCGCTTCTATGTCGATGTGCTGGGCATGGAGGTGCTCAACCGCGCCAACGAGGACCTGGTGTACCTCACCTGTGGCAACGACAACCTCTCGCTGGGGCGTGGCGCAGGGGCGGCCAATGGGCTGCAGACCCTGGACCATTATGGGTTCATCGTCGACAGCGTCGAGGAGCTGGAGGCGTGGTACCAGTACTTCAAGGCGCGTGGGGTGACCTTGCTCGACCGGCCGTTCAACCATGGTGACGGGGCGCGCAGCTTCCACTTGCTGGACCCGGCGGGGAACAAGGTGCAGCCGCTTTATCATCCGGCGGTGTCGGGGCAGCGGCTGGTCTGAAGCTGCTGCGTCGAAGCCGGTGGCCCTATCGCCGGCAAGCCGGCTCCCACAGGTACAGTGTGGGAGCCGGCTTGCCGGCGATAGGGCCTGAACAGGCGATCGAAGTCACTCGGCATCCAGATGCATCGGGGTAACCATCCGGCCATCTTTCTCAGCCTGCCCCAGGCTGGTGTCGATGAAGTACACCCGGTCATCTTCGAGCTTGCCCTTGTCGACCAGGTAATCCTTGATGCTGCTGGCCCGCTCCTGGCCCAGGTTGCGCAGCAGGGCAGCGCTCTCGGCCCACGACTTGATCACCGCCTCGCGCAGCTTGGCGGTGCGCTCGTCACGCCCCAGCTGCTGCCATTCGGCGGGCGGCTGCTGCTTCAGGCGGGTGCGGTAGATGCCTTCGAGCATCGCCGGCTTGTCGCTGTCGTCGACCACCAGCTGCGAGGCATTGGCCGGTACCTTGTCACCACGCCGTTGCAGGATCTTGTACCAGGTGGCCTGGTACTCGCGCTCCAGGCGCTGCTGGGCAATCAGCGGGCCGTCGCTGCTCTGGGCGCTGGTGCCCTCGATCTCCAGGCGCAACTCAGGGCGCGCCTTGAGGGCCGAGGCCAGCTTGTCCAGGGCCGATTGCGCATCGCCGCTAAGCTCGCTGGAGCCGGGGGCGAAGGCGACACTGCCGAGGTCGTCGTCGCCACCGCCGGCAATCAACCCGCCGATGAACTTGAACGGCGCCTGGGCCGCGCGCAGCACCAGGTTGCGCAGGGTCTGCCAGACGATCGGCATGACGCTGAACTGCGGGTTGTTGAGGTCGCCGGTGACCGGCAGCTCGATCGAGATCTTGCCTTCGGTGTCCTTGAGCAGGGCGACGGCCAGGCGAATGGGCAAATCCACCGCGTCCGGGCTGTCGACTTTCTCGCCCAATTGCAGCTGCTCCACCACCACCTTGTTCTCGGCCTTGAGCTGGCCGTTGGTGATCAGGTAGTGCAGGTCCAGGTTCAGGCGGCCCTTGCGGATACGGTAGCCGGCGAACTTGCCGGAGTAGGGGGTCAGCGTGGTCAGTTCGACGCGCTTGAAGCTGGTGGCGATGTCCAGGCTGGCCAGCGGGTTGAACGGGTTCAGCGCGCCCTTGATGGTGACCGGTGCGTAGCGGTCGACCTTGCCCTTGATGTCGACCTTGGCCGGCGCCGGCTTGCGGTTGTCGATGGTGCCGATCTGGCCATTGAGTTGCTGCACGGCAGTGGCGAAGTTCGGGGTCAGGGTGAGGTCGGCGAAGTTGGCCGAGCCATCGTTGATGGCGATCTGCCCGATGCGGATGCCCAGCGGTTTGCTGGCAGGCGCGCTGGGCTTGCTGGCCGTGCCGGAACTGGCACCGCCCGCCGGCTGTTCAATGAGCATGTCGGAGACGTTGGTGGTGCGGTCTTCGTTGATGATGAAGCGCGCATAGGGCTGCAGCAGCGTCACCTTGTCGATCGACAGGGCATCACCGTGGACGTAGGACAGGCCGTCCACGTTCACCTGCTGCCATTTGACGAAGTCGCGGTCCTTGATGGTGTCCAAGGTATGCAGTTGGTTCACCTGGGCCTTGCCGGCCACGCTGAAGGCCAATGGCTCGGTGCTCTTGAGGTCGACCTTGAGGTCGCTGGCGAGCATGCCGCTGCGCAGCTCCAGGCGGATGTACGGGCTGAGGTAGGCCTGGGCGATACGCAGGTCGATGTCCCGGGTGCTGACATCGAGCTTGGCGGTTACCGGCGCCAGGTTCACCTGGCCTGCGGCCTGCAGCTTGCCCTGCTTGCCGATGCCGGTGTCGAGCTTGAGGGTGAAGGGCGACTGGTTGAGGCTGTCGAAGCCCTGCAGGTCTAGGTTCAGCGGGCCGACATCCAGGGCCACCGGCTCCTTCTGGCTGCGGTCGGCCAGGTGCACTTGGTAGTTGCGCAGTTGCACGTCCTGCAGCAGCACCTGCCAAGGCTTGCTCGGCTCCTTGGCGGCTTTTTCTTCGGGGGTTGGCTCGGCCGCGGCGGGTTCGGCTTTTTCCTTGGGGGTCGCCTTGGCAGGTTGGCTGGCGAACAGCTTCTGCCAATCGAGCTGGCCGTCTTTTTCCAGCGCCGCCCAGGTTTCCAGTTTTTCGCTGCGCACCTTGCCCACGGTGACCAGCTGCTTGGCCAGGTCGATGGACGTGTCGCTCACCTCAAGGCTGGCCAGGCGCGCCAGAGGGCGATCGTCCGGGGCCTTGATGGCGAATGGAGCGATGCGCAGCGAGGTCTTGTCGAGCAGCACCTCGGTGGTCTTGGACAAGTTGAGCTTGTAGTGGGTGTCGAGGCTGAACACCCCGTCCTCCAGCACCAACGGCACGGCGTCGCGCACATAGGGCCAGAACAGCTTCATCTTGCCATCGGTGACCTTCAAGGTGCCTTCGGAGGCAATCGGCGACAGGCTCAGGGTGCCGCTCCAGTCCACGCGCCCGCCATTGGGCCCGCGTGCCACCAGGGTCATGTCGGCGTTGTCGTCAGGCAGGGTGCTGAGGTTCTTCAGCTCCAGGTTCATGTCGTCGTAGATGAACTCGATCGGCTCGCTCGGGCGCTGGTCGGCGAAGTGCAGGTAGCCGCCGCTGAGCTTGATGCTGCCGATACGCAGCGGGAAGGGGTCGCTGGGGGGCTGTTCGGGCTGCGGCTCGCTGGCGGGCAGCTTGAACAGCTGGGTCAGGTTGAGCGTACCGTCCTTGGCGAACACCACCTCGTTGCGCGGCTTGTCGAGCTCTACCGCCTGCAGGTGCAGGGCGCCTTTCCAGGCGCTGTCCAGCGCCAGGTTGGCGTACAGCCGCTCGAAGCCGACCTGTTCCTTGCCGGGCTCGCCGATCTGCAGGCCCCACAAGGTCAGCTCGAGGCTGAATGGGTTGAATTCGATACGTTTGAGTTGCGCCGGCACAGTGGCGTAATGCGCCAGCTGCTGGTTGGCGATGCGCAGGCCAACGCCAGGGAGAATCAGGAAGCCAAGCAGGCTGTAGAGGGCCACGAGGGCTAGCACGGCGCCGAGGGCGCGAGTCAATCCTTTGTACATGTGTCGCATCGTCTGTCTAAGCAAGAGTGCTTGGAGTATGGCAGGTTAAATCGGTTCCGCTGGGGCGACCACGCCCCGTCACTCGATACCCATGCGCCGCCTGGCGCGATGCGCCGAGCCATCGCGCATCGCCCAGCGCAGCACGGGGGCGGTGCGTTTCAGGCCCAGGCGAATCAGCCGCCGCTGCAGCGGGCCATGCTCAAGGCCCAGCAGGGCCTGGGCCCAGTCCGGCAGCAGGTCGATGCCGGCGTGCAGCATCAGCTTGCCCACAGGTTGCGCCAGGCGGCTGGGGGCGGGGGCCTTGAGCAGGATCTCGACCACCTCCAGGCTGCGCGCATCGCACTGCATCTGTGCGCGCATCTGCCGCAGGTAATCCTCGACCTGCTGGCACGAGCGCGGCACATCGCGCGCGCCCAGGCGCTCGGCGACCAGCGCGATTTCAGCGTAGTAGGCGTCCTGGTCGGCGCGCGAGAGCTGCGGGTTGCGATAGCGCAGGTGGGCGGCGAGGAAGCTGCTGACTTCGGCCACGTGCACCCAGGTCAGCAAGTCGGGGTCGCTGGCGGCATAGGCGCGGCCATCGGGCGCTGTGCCTGTGACCTGCAGGTGAATGGTGCGCACCTTGTCGATCAGCCACTGGGCATCGCGGGTCGAACCGAAGGTGGTGCCGGAGATGAACTGGCTGGTGCGCCGCAGGCGGCCCAGCAAGTCTTCGCGAAAGTTGGAGTGGTCCCATACCCCGGCCAGTGCCAGCGGGTGCAGCAACTGCAGGAGCAAGGCGCTGATGCCGCCGACCAGCATGCTCGGAAAATCGCCATGCACCTGCCAGCTGATGCTCTGTGGGCCGAACAGGCCGGGGTCGCCCTTGGGCGATTCCAGGTCGAGCTGGCCGAGGGCCAGCCCGGTAAGGCTCATGACCTGGGTTTCGATGCGGCGACGTAGGGCTTCCATGGCGACCTGTGGTTCAGGGCGGCCATGGACGCTGGCCGCCAGCTATTGATTGAGCCGTGTGTCGATCAGCCCCTGGACCACGCTCGGGTCGGCCAGGGTCGACGTATCGCCCAGGTTGTCCAGCTCGTTGCAGGCGATCTTGCGCAGTATACGCCGCATGATCTTGCCCGAGCGGGTCTTGGGCAACGCCGGCGCCCACTGAATCAGCTCGGGTTTGGCGAAGCTGCCGATTTCCTTGCTCACCAGGGCCAGCAGCTCGGCCTTGAGGGCGTCGTCCGGAGTGATGCCGTTCATGGTCGTGACGAAGGCGTACACGCCTTGGCCCTTGAGGTCGTGCGGGTAGCCGACCACGGCGGCCTCGGCGACGCTGTCGTGCAGCACCAGCGCGCTTTCCACTTCGGCAGTGCCGATGCGGTGGCCGGAGACGTTGATCACATCGTCGATGCGGCCGGTGATCCAGTAGTCGCCATCGGCGTCGCGGCGGGCGCCGTCGCCGGTGAAGTAGTAGCCGGGCATAGGTTTGAAATAGGTGTCGACCATGCGCTGGTGGTCGCCATAGACGCTGCGGATCTGCCCTGGCCAGCTGGCCTTGATCGCCAGCAGCCCGGCGCCCGGGCCCTCGATCAGCTTGCCCTGGTCGTCCAGCAGCACCGGCTGCACGCCGAACATGGGCTGGGTGGCGCAACCGGGCTTGAGCTTCAGCGTGCCAGGCAGCGGCGTGAGCATGATGCCGCCGGTTTCGGTCTGCCACCAGGTGTCGACGATGGGGCAGCGTGTTTGCCCGACCGCTTCGAAATACCACTCCCAGGCCTCGGGGTTGATCGGCTCGCCGACGCTGCCAAGCAGGCGCAGGCTCTTGCGCGAAGTGCTCTGCAGCGGCGCCGAGCCCTCGCGCATCAGCGCGCGCAGGGCAGTGGGGGCGGTGTAGAAGATGTTCACCTGGTGCTTGTCGACCACCTGCCAGAAGCGCGAGGTGTCGGGGTAGTTGGGCACGCCTTCGAACATCAGCGAGATCGCGCCGTTGGCCAGCGGGCCGTAGACGATGTAGCTGTGGCCGGTGACCCAGCCGACGTCGGCGGTGCACCAGAACACTTCGCCGTCGCGGTAGTCGAACACCACCTTGAAGGTCATCGTCGCCTGCAGCAGGTAGCCGCCGGTGGTGTGCAGCACGCCCTTGGGTTTGCCGGTGCTGCCGGAGGTGTAGAGGATGAACAGCGGATCTTCGGCTGCCATCGGTTCCACGGGGCAGTCGTCGCCGGCGTTTTGGGTCGCCTGGTGATACCAGAGGTCGCGGCCTTCGCTCCAGGCCACCTCGCCACCAGTGCGTTGCACCACCAGTACGCTGCTGACGGCCGGGCAACTGGCCAGGGCCTTGTCTACGTTTTGCTTGAGCGGGATGCGCTTGCCGCCGCGCACGCCTTCATCGGCGGTGATCACGGTGCGGCAGTCGGCATCGAGAATGCGGTCGCGCAGGGCATCCGGGGAGAAACCGCCGAACACCACCGAATGGATGGCGCCGATGCGCGTGCAGGCGAGCATGGCGTAGGCGGCCTCGGGGATCATCGGCATGTAGATGCACACCCGGTCGCCTTTTTTCACCCCGCGCGCCTTGAGGGCATTGGCCAGGCGGCAGACCTGGCGGTGCAGTTCGCGGTAGGTGATGGCCTTGGCATCCTTGGGGTCGTCGCCTTCCCACAGCAGGGCGGTCTGTTCGCCGCGCCGGGCCAGGTGGCGGTCGATGCAGTTGTAGCTGACATTGAGTTGGCCGCCGTCGAACCAGCGCGCCTTGCCGGTCTTCAGGTCGCATTGCTGCACGCTTGACCAGGGCTTGATCCAGTCCAGGCGCTTGGCTTGCTCGGCCCAGAAGGTGTCGGGGTCTTCGACCGACTGGCGGTAGAGGCGGCGGTAGTCGTCGGGGGAGAGGCTGGCGGACTGGCTGACAGCCAGGGCCTGGGGATAGTCGCGGATATCGAACATGGCGGGTGGTCCTTGCTCTTTTTGGGGGCGATGGACTGCAACGGCTATTCGATTGGACAGTGTAGCTGGGGGTGGTGTTCAAGCTTTCAGGCCAATCGCCGGCAAGCCGGCTCCCACAGGGTTAGCACTGTTCTTGAATTCAGTGGCGTACCTGTGGGAGCCGGCTTGCCGGCGATTGGGCCTACAAGATCAGCCGCGATGACGGCCGCGGAAGAAGTTGATCAGGCCCTGGGTCGAGCCGTCCTCGGCGCTGTCTTCCAGGCTGCCCACCAAGCGCTGGTAGACGCCCTTGCCCAGCTCCTTGCCCAACTCCACGCCCCACTGGTCGAAGGCGTTGATACCCCAGATCACGCTCTGCACGAACACCTTGTGCTCGTACATCGCCACCAGCGCGCCAAGGCGGCGCGGGCTGATGCGCTCGACCACCAGGGTGTTGCTCGGGCGGTTGCCCGGGATCACCTTGTGCGGCGCCAGCTTGGCGATATCGGCTTCGTTCAGGCCCTTCTGGCGCAGCTCGGCCTCGGCCTCCTCACGGGTCTTGCCGAGCATCAGTGCCTGGCTTTGCGACAGGCAGTTGGCGTACAGCCACTGATGGTGGTCGGCGACCGGGTTGAAGCTCACCACCGGGACGATGAAGTCGGCGGGAATCAGCTGGGTGCCCTGGTGCAGCAGCTGGTGGTAGGCATGCTGGCCGTTGCAGCCCACGCCACCCCAGATCACCGGGCCGGTATCGGTCTTCACCGGCGTGCCATCGGTCAGCACGCTCTTGCCGTTGGACTCCATGTCCAGCTGCTGCAGGTGCTTGGTGATGTTGCGCAGGTAGTGGTCGTAAGGCAGGATCGCGTGGCTGCGGGCGCCCCAGAAGTTGCCGTACCACACGCCGAGCAAGGCCAGCAGCACCGGCATGTTCTTCTCGAATGGCGCGGTCTGGAAGTGCTGGTCCATGGTGTAGGCACCGGACAGCAGTTCCTTGAAGTTGGCGGTACCGATGGCCAGGGCGATCGGCAGGCCGATCGCCGACCACAGCGAATAGCGCCCGCCAACCCAGTCCCACATCGGGAAGATGTTCTCTTCGCGGATGCCGAAGGCCACGGCCGCGGCCTTGTTGCTCGACACGGCGATGAAGTGGCGGTACAGCTCGGCCTCCGAGCCGCCCTGGGCCAGGTACCAGGTACGCGCGGCCATGGCGTTCTTCAGGGTCTCGAGGGTGTTGAACGATTTCGACGAGACGATGAACAGGGTGGTTTCGGCGCGCAGGTTGGCCGACAGCTCGTGGAATTCGCTGCCGTCGATGTTGGCCAGGTAATGGCAGCGCACCCCACGCTGGGCGTAGGGCAGCAGGGCTTCGGACACCAGTTCAGGGCCGAGGAACGAGCCGCCGATGCCGATGTTGACCACGTCGGTGATCGGCTTTTCGCTGTAGCCGCGCCACAGGCCGTCATGAATTCGGCCAACCAGTTCGGTGATCTGGTTGAGCACCTTGTGCACTTCCGGCATCACGTTCACGCCATTGACGCTGAGCTTGTCGCCCACCGGGCGGCGCAGGGCGGTGTGCAGGACCGGGCGGCCTTCGGAGGCGTTGATGACCTCGCCGCTGAACATCGACTTGATGGCGTCCTGCAGGCCGACTTGTTCGGCCAGTTGCACCAGCAGGTCGCGGGTTTGTTCGTTGATCAGGTTTTTCGAGTAATCGAGGAACAGGCCGCAGCAGCTCAGGGAGAACTGTTCGAAGCGCTGGGCATCGGCGGCAAAGGCTTCGCGCATGCTGAAGCCTTGCATGGCGTCGCGGTGTTGCTGGAGTGCCTGCCAGGCGGGCAGGGCCGTAACATCGTGGGGTGTACGGTAATACGCCATTGCGCAGAATTCCTTGATGCGTGGTGGTGCTTGGACCGGGCAGTGATTGCCGGGTTCAGGCTGGCCATCATTATAGGCAAAGGGCACGCGCAGGGAATGGGGGAGCGGGGGATTTGAAAGGGGCGCCATTGGCGCCCAATCGCCGGCAAGCCGGCTCCCACAGGTATGGCGTTGTTCTCTGGATAGAGTGCCGGCTACGCGGTCTTGTCTTCCACGTGCAGGTACAGGTTGTCGATCAACCGCGTGTTACCCAGGTAAGCCGCGGCAATCACCACCAGGTCACGATCGTCCAGCTGTGCCGGGCGCAAGCTGAGCGCATGGCGCACTTCCAGGTAATCCGGGCGCATGCCCGCTGCGGCGAGCTGCGCCTGCCCTTCGCCAACCAGCGCGGCGAAATCACGCTGGCCACGGCCGATGGCTGCGCCGATGTGCTGCAGGGTACGGTACAGCGCCGGGGCGGCAGCGCGCTGCTCGGGGGTGAGGTAACCATTGCGCGACGACAGCGCCAGGCCATCTTCGGCGCGCACGGTGGGCTCGCCGATGATCTGGATGGGCATGTTCAGGTCACGCACCATGGCGCGGATCACGGCCAGCTGCTGGAAGTCCTTCTCACCGAACACGGCAAGGTCCGGCTGCACCATGTTGAACAGCTTGCTGACCACCGTCGCCACGCCCTCGAAATGCCCCGGGCGGCTGGCGCCGCACAGGCCTTCGGACAGGTGAGGCACGCTGACGCGGGTTTGCACGCCCATGCCGTCGGGGTACATCTCATCGACGGTGGGGGCGAACAGCAAGTGGCAGCCGGCTTCGAGCAGGCGTTGCTGGTCGGCGGCGAGGGTGCGCGGGTACTTGTCGAGGTCTTCGTTGGCGCCGAACTGCAGCGGGTTGACGAAGATGCTGGCCACCACGAAATCGGCGCGCTGGGCGGCCTTGATCACCAGGGCCGCGTGGCCGCTGTGCAGGTTGCCCATGGTCGGCACGAAGGCAATGCGCTTGCCTTCGCCGCGGGCGCGGGCCACGGCGGCGCGCAGTTCGCGGACGGTCTTGACTGTATTCATGCACTGAACCCGTGTTCGCTGCCTGGGAAGCTGACCTCTTTCACCGCCTTGACGTAGGCGGCCAGGGCGCTCTCGATGTCGGGCTGGCCGGCCATGAAGTTCTTCACGAACTTCGGCACCCGGCCGCTCAGCGACAGGCCGAGCATGTCGTGCAGCACCAGCACCTGGCCATCGGTGGCGCTGCCGGCGCCGATGCCGATCACCGGGATGCCCACTGCCTGGGAGATTTCCGCAGCCAGCTCGCTGGGCACGCATTCGAGCAGCAGCATGGCCGCGCCGGCCTGCTCCAGGGCGATGGCGTCGGCACGCATCTGCCGCGCTTGCGCTTCCTGGCGGCCTTGCACCTTGTAGCCACCCAGCACGTTGACCGTCTGTGGAGTCAGGCCCATGTGCGCGCACACCGGGACGCCGCGTTCGGCCAGCAGGCGAATGGTGTCGGCGAGCCAGGCGGCGCCTTCGAGCTTGATCATGTGGGCGCCGGCACGCATCAGCGTGGCGCAGTTGGCGAACGCCTGCTCGGGCGTGGCGTGGGCCATGAACGGCAGGTCGGCGAGGATCAGCGCGCCGTCGTTGCCGCGTTTGACGCAGGCGGTGTGGTAGGCCATTTCGCTGGTGGTGACCGGCAGTGTGCTGTCATGGCCCTGCAGGACCATGCCCAGCGAGTCGCCCACCAGCAACACTTCGACGCCGGCCTGGCTGGCGGCCTTGGCGAAGGTCGCGTCGTAGCAGGTCAGCATGGTGATCTTTTCACCCTTGGCCTTGAGGCCGTTGAGGGTGGTCAGGGTTACTTCAGGCATGTAGGAAAATCCTCGTTCAGGCGCTGTGAAAAACGACTGCAAACAACGCGTGTAGTCATCTTCCGGAGCGGCACATCATCGCGCGTGATGTTCGGGCACAGGTCCGTCCGGGCCTAAATACGGGTGTGCGGCACTATGGTGTCACACGGGACGCCTATAGTCGTGAGCGAGGTGGGGGAAGTCAATGACCCTGTTACCGCAATGTTACTAACAGGGTGTTACTGGCGTTACCGCAGGCCGAAGCGCCCGGATTACAGGCGCTCCAGCCCAACGTAAGGGCAGGCTTCGAGCATCTGGGCGAGGGCGCGGCCATCGGCCAGCTGGAAGTCGTGCGGCACCAGCTCGGCCAGCGGATACAGCACGAAGGGGCGGGCGTGCATGTGGTAGTGCGGCACCTGCAGGCGCGGCACGTCGATGATCTGGTCGCCGAACAGCAGGATGTCGAGGTCCAGCGTGCGCGGCCCCCAGCGTTCCTTGCGCACGCGGCCCTGGTCAAGCTCGATGGCCTGCAGGGCGTCGAGCAAGGCCAGCGGCGCGAGTGCGGTATCCAGTGCGGCGACGGCGTTGGTGTAGCGTGGCTGGCCAGGCAGCAGCGAGTCGCTGGTGTACAGGGCCGAGGCCGCTGCCAGGCGTGTGCCATCGAGCTGGTCCAGCGCCTGCAGGGCGCTGCGCAGCTGTTCGGCCGGGGCGTCGAGGTTGCTGCCCAGGCCAATGAAGGCGCGAGTGGTCACTCGAACGCCTCGTCACCGCCGCGCTTGCGTTTGCTGGGGCTGCGCTTGCGTTTGCGCGGGCCGCCAGCGCCGCCTTCGTCACGGCTGCCCAGCTCGCGGATCATCTCGCGGCGTTCGCTGTCGTTGGCTTCCTGGTAGTCGGTCCACCATTGGCCCAGGTCGTCGGTTTCCTCGCCGGCGCTTTCACGCAGCAGCAGGAAGTCGTAGCCGGCGCGGAAACGCGGGTTGTCCAGCAGCTGGTCGGCACGTTTGCCGCTGCGCCGTGGCAGGCGTTCCTGCATGTCCCAGATTTCGCGGATCGGCAGGGTGAAACGCTTGGGGATGGCGATGCGGGCGCACTGTTCGGCGATCAGGTCGTGGGCAGCGCCGTTCATGGCCGGGATCGGCGGTACGCCTTGGTTCTGCAGGTGCAGCACACGGCTTGGCAGGGCCGGCCAGAGCAACGCGGCGAACAGGAAGGCCGGGGTCACCGGCTTGCCTTGCTTGACGCGCAGGTCGGTGTTGTTCAGTGCCTGGCTGATCAAGGTGTGGGTGTAGGTCGGGCGCTCTTCCAGGGCGTGGGCACTGGCCGGGAACAGCGGCTCGAACAGCTCCAGGTCGACCAGCATTTCGAAGGCGATTGCCCCTTGGCCGGACAGGAACAGCTTGAGGCATTCCTCGAACAGCCGCGCCGGTGGGATTTCGCGCAGCATCGGAGCCAGTTCGCGGATCGGCTTGAAGGTGTGCTTCTCGATGCCGAAATTGAGCTTGGCGGCGAAACGCACGGCGCGCAGCATGCGTACCGGGTCTTCCTGGTAGCGGTGGGTCGGGTCGCCGATCAGGCGCAACAGGCGGTTGCGGATGTCGTGTGCGCCGTTGGCGTAGTCGAGTACACGCTCGCTGACCGGGTCGTAATACAAGGCATTGATGGTGAAGTCGCGGCGCTGCGCGTCTTCTTCCAAGGTGCCGTAGACGTTGTCACGCAGGATGCGGCCGCTGGCGTTGTGCGACGAGCGGTGGCTGTCGCCCTGGTCGTCGTCCGAGTGGTGGGCGCGGAAGGTGGCGACTTCGATGATCTCACGGCCGAAATGCACGTGGACCAGCTTGAAGCGGCGGCCAATGATGCGCGCATTGCGAAACTCGGCACGGACCTGTTCGGGCGTGGCACTGGTGGCGACGTCGAAGTCCTTGGGCGTGATACCCAGCATCAGGTCGCGGACACAGCCACCGACCAGGTAAGCCTGGTAGCCCGCGCTCTGCAGGCGCTCGACGATGTTCACCGCGTGGCGGCTGAACTGGTGGCGCTGCAGCGAATGTTGGCTCTTGTTGATCACCTCAGGCGTGGTGCGCTTGTGGTGCTGGCCCGGTACGGGTGGGCGGAAAGACTGGAACAGCTTCTTCAGCATGGGATGCACTGTGTGAAGGAATGTTCGGCCAAGAATAGGAGAATGGCCGCATGATGGGCGGGGATTCTAGCATTTACTCGGGGAATGGTGTAGGCGGTCGCAGATTGGTCTGCTGGAAGGGAGAAACGACAAGGGGAGCCTAAGCTCCCCAAGAAGTCGTTGCGTGCTCTTATTGTTTTTTTGCCGGGCTTCTTGTTTTTGTTGAGTGCCCTGCCCACAAATCCAAACGCTTGTGGACGACCCCCAAACCAGGGGTTAAGAGCAAACGGATTGCTTTGGCCGCTGATGTCACGTTGACCTTTCGATCCAACCAGTTCAGGCGCTGCTTTTTAGTGCAGTTTTTGTTGTTCTCTGCCTGGTCGTGGGGCAAGCCCCAAACACGCATCCTCTCCAAAAGAATCAGTTAGCTGCGCCTCCGCCGTCTTGTTTTTATTGTGCGTGAGCCGTTTCGTCTTGTTCTTATTCTGAGTTGCAGTGCTTGTTATTGTTCTTGTACCAAACATATAGCAGGTGCCGTGCCAACTTTTGGAAACTCAATTAAATCAAGGGTTTGGGCGGTTCGAGGGGGATTCGGCGGGGGCGAAATGTAGAAATTTCGTTACCGTACACCTCGGGGGCTGTTACGCCTGGGCAGGATGGGTAACAGATTTTTGCGGAAACTGATGTGTTACGGGGGAGGGGAGAACACTGGCCCCATCGCCTGGGGCCAGTGAAGGCGCATCACTCGCTGGTGGCGTTGCTCTTGCGGCGCGGGATGCCCAGGCGCTGGCGGCGCTCCCACAGGCACTTGCGGCTGACACCCAGCTTGCGCGCCAGCTCGGTCTCGGTCATGTGGTCCTGATGCTCGAGCACGAAGTGCTGGAAGTAGTCCTCCAGCGACAGGTCCTCGGTCGGCTCATGGCTGGCGTTGGTGGCATTGACGCCGATCGGTACCAGGGAGTTGTCGAGCAGGTCGTCGTCCAGGTCGCCCAGTTCGATGTCGATGCCCAGCAGCTCGGCGGAAATTTCCGCGCTCTCGCTGAGAATCACCGCCCGCTCCACGGCGTTTTCCAGTTCGCGCACGTTGCCCGGCCAGCTGTAATGACGGATGGCTTGCTCGGCTTCGGCCGAGAAGTGCAGGTCGTCACGCCCGATGCGCGCGCTCTGGCGGGCGAGGAAGGCATTGGCGATCTCGTTGACGTCGCTGCCGCGCTCGCGCAGGGCAGGCAGTTTCAGCGCGATCACATGCAGGCGGTAATAAAGGTCTTCACGGAACTGCCCGGCCTTGGCCAGGTTTTTCAAGTCGCGGTGGGTGGCGGCGATCAGGCGCACATCGACCTTTTGCGACTGCACCGAGCCGACCCGGCGAATCTCGCCTTCCTGCAGCACGCGCAGCAACCGGGCCTGGGCCTCCAGCGGCAGCTCGCCAATCTCGTCGAGGAACAGCGTGCCGCCGTCGGCGGCTTCCACCAGGCCGGCGCGCCCGGCGCTGGCGCCGGTGAATGCGCCTTTCTCGTGGCCGAACAGTTCCGACTCGATCAGCGTCTCGGGAATGGCTGCGCAGTTGACCGAGATCATCGGCGCCTTGGCCCGTCGCGACAGGTTGTGCAGGGCGCGGGCGACCAGCTCCTTGCCGGTGCCGGACTCGCCCTGGATCAGCACATTGGAGTCGGTGGGCGCCACTTTGCGGATCTTGCTGTACATGTCCAGCATCGGCGGGCACGAGCCGATGATGCCGATCTCACCGTTGGCAGCTGCGGCTGGGCTGGCCTTGTCGGCCGCCGGGCCCTTGCCGTTGGCGCGTGGTTCGGCAGCGGGGGCAGCTGGCGATGCGGCCGGACGGTCGCGCAGGATGCGGGCGACGGCCTGGAGCATCTCGTCATGGTCGAAGGGCTTGGCGATGTAGTCCACCGCGCCCATCTTCATCGAGTCCACCGCCGAGCGCAGGCTGGCGTAGCTGGTCATGATCAGCACCGGCGTGCCCTGGCCGAGCTTGATCAGCTCGGTGCCCGGGGCGCCAGGCAGGCGCAGGTCGCTGACGATCAGGTCGAAGGTGGCAATGCTGAAGCGTTCCTGGGCTTCCTGCACCGAGCCGGCTTCGCTGACCTGGTACTGGTTCCGCTCGAGCAGGCGACGCAAGGCCGAGCGGATGATGGTTTCG